>QIGT01000241.1 GCA_003230835.1 Gammaproteobacteria bacterium | reverse complement strand
GTAGAAACTACGGTGGTAGAAACTACGGTGGTAGAAACTACAGGACGTAGACAACGATAAATAAGCCCACCCAAACCACATCTACAAAGTGCCAGTACCAGCTGGCTGCTTCAAATCCAAAACAATCATTGGCGCTAAAATGACCCTTGATCGACCGTATAAACTGTACAAATAGAATCACTGTGCCTAGGGTGACATGGAAGCCGTGGAAGCCAGTGAGAAGGAAGAACGTAGAACCATAGATTCCGCTCCCCAGGGTCAAGCCCATTTGGTTGTAGGCTATGACATATTCTTCTACTTGCAGACCTAGAAAAATAATGCCCAACAAGACTGTTATGCCAAGCCAGGTAATGATCTTGCGGCGATTTTGCGCTTTGATAGCACTGTGCGCCCAGTGCACCGTAACACTTGAAGAGAGCAGAATCACCGTGTTCCAAAAAGGTAGGTAACTTAGCCAGTTGCTGATATTCGGTGCCACCATGCTTTCTTCAGGCCCAGGAAAAACAGCCGCACTAGGGTTATTTATTACCGGCCATACCGCTTCAAAGTCTGGCCATAGGTAATCGCCCGTCATGCTTTTCGCACCTTCGCCACCGAGCCAAGGTACTGCCAACACACGTACGTAATACAGAGCACCAAAAAAAGCCGCGAAAAACATGACTTCTGAGAATATGAACCAACCCATACCCCACACATAACTTTGCTTCACGGTAGAATTAACCAGCCCTTGCTGATTCTCAGCAATGACTTTGCCGAACCAGCAATACAGAACAACCGCAACGATTCCGAAACCAATCGCGCTCTGGGTCAGGCTGTTACTTTCCCCTGCACTCATCGCATTTAGATATGAACCCAATCCCATCATCATGATGATGAGCCCAACGGCAAGTGCAATCGGGTACCAACCGCTATCCGGGACGTAATAGACAGATGAATCTTCAGCGGCGTTGGCCATTAGCTACTCCAATTTTCTTTAATTCTGCCTAGCTCGGGGTGCATTACCCACCCCCTGTTGCTGTAGCAACATCCGGGAACGACTCAGTTACGTCGAACAAGGCATAACTCAAATTTATAGATTGCACATTTTTGGGTAACTCTCGCCCAACAATAAATCTCATTGGCATCTCCATCACTTCACCTGGCTGTAATATCTGCTGGCCAAAACAGAAACACTCTGTCTTATGAAAGTGCTCAGCTGCGGCTGTTGGGACTACCGAAGGAATGGCCTGCCCAACCATAACCCTGTCTGTTGTATTTTTTACATAGAAATTGACCGCTCTCAACTCGCCTGGATGGATGCGCATACCGCCTTTTTCCGACCAGAAATCCCACACCATGCCGTCGTTGGTATTGGTGATAAAATTCACCTTTATCATCCGAGATTTATCAGGCGTGGTGCTCGCTGGGTCGTACGTATAAGGACCCCCGGTCTTGCCATTCAGGCCGGTAATTTCACAAAACAAATCATACAACGGCACCATGGCAACAACGAAGCCGCACATCGCAACTACAATTAAACACAGCTTTTTAACCGTGGTCCTGATCTGGGTTTGTTGAGAGTTGGACTGCATAACGTTCTACGCGTGTGCCTCATCATCAGTCACCTTGGGCGGGTGGGTGAAGCTGTGATAAGGCGCGGGTGACGGCAACGTCCATTCCAAACCACGGGCTCCTTCCCAGGCACGTGCCGCCGCAGGCTTGCCATTACGGATGCCGTGAATCAAGACGAACAAAAATAGAATTTGTGAGAAACCAAAGATAAAGGCTCCGATACTGGACACCATATTAAAATCTGCGAACTGCAAGGCGTAGTCTGGAATACGTCTCGGCATGCCAGCCAAACCAGAGAAATGCTGCGGGAAGAAAGTAATGTTAACGCCGACGAAGGAAAACCAAAAATGCAGCTTGCCTAATCGTTCGCTGTACATTTTGCCGGTCCACTTTGGAAACCAAAAGTACACTGCGGCCATGATGGAAAACAGCGCGCCTGGCACCAACACATAGTGGAAGTGAGCCACCACAAAATAGGTGTCATGGTACTGGTAGTCAGCCGGGGTGATGGCCAGCATCAATCCGGAAAAACCACCGATGGTGAACAACACGACAAATGCTATAGAGAACAGCATGGGGGTTTCGAAGGTCATCGACCCTCTCCACATGGTGGAGACCCAGTTAAAAACTTTCACGCCCGTCGGCACCGCAATCAGCATCGTGGTGTACATGAAGAATAACTGCCCCGCTAGAGGCATGCCTACGGTAAACATATGGTGAGCCCACACAATAAATGACAAGAACGCGATTGAAGCGACCGCATAAACCATCGAGTCATAGCCAAATAGCCTCTTACGTGCAAAGGCTGGAATGATGTGCGACACGATACCAAACGCCGGCAGTATCATGATGTACACCTCTGGATGCCCGAAGAACCAGAATATGTGCTGGAACAATACCGGGTCACCGCCGCCTGCCGCATTAAAGAAGCTGGTACCAAAGTGAATGTCGAACAGCATCATCGTCACCAAACCTGCTAGAACCGGCATTACCGCCAACAATAGATACGCGGTGATCAACCAAGTCCATACGAACATAGGCATCTTCATCAGCGTCATGCCCGGCGCCCGCATGTTTAATATGGTGGCAATGATGTTGATACTGCCCATGATCGAAGAGGCACCCATCATGTGCACGGCAAGTATAAAGAAGGTGACCGAGTCTGGCGCGTAGGTGGTTGAAAGCGGCGCGTAGAATGTCCAGCCAAAGTTAGGACCGCCTGCTTCAGAAAACAGCGTGGAAATAAGCATAGCGAAGGCAAAGGGCAGAATCCAAAACGACAGATTGTTCATCCTCGGTAATGCCATATCTGGTGCGCCAACTTGCATCGGTATCAGCCAATTTGCCAACCCAACAAAGGCGGGCATGATGGCGCCAAACACCATAATCAAACCATGGTTGGTGGTCATTTGATTGAAGAAATCAGGACTTACAAACTGCAAACCTGGCTGGAACAGCTCGGCTCGAACGACCAGCGCAAGAACACCGCCGATCAGCAACATCAGAAAACTAAACCAAAGATAAAGTGTTCCAATATCTTTGTGGTTGGTGGTGAACAACCAACGCGTAAGACCTTTAGCCGGCCCATGACTGTGATCGTCGTGATCTACTGCAGAAATGGCTTCACTCATGACGCCCCCTATTGACCAGAATTCAAGTTAATTACGTCCCGAGGCTGGGTGATATCGCCTGCTTTATTGCCCCAAGAATGGCGCTCATAGTGCACTACAGAGGCCAGTTGAACCGCATCGAGTTGCTTGCCAAAGGCTTGCATAGCGCTGCCGGGTACCCCGTCAAAAACCAGTCTTAGGTGTTCATCGCGCGGACCCGTCATCATTTCTGTGCCAACCAATGAGGGGAATGCAGGCGGAATACCCTGGCCATTTTCTAGATGGCAAGATGCGCAGAAGGTCGTATACACCTGCTTTCCTTCGGCCATCAGCTCTTCACTAGTAAAAGTTTTCGACATGGCTTCTTCACGCACGGCCGCAGCAACAACCTCTTGCGCATACCAAGTGTCAAAGGCCGCTTCTTCCATCACCTCAACCACCACGGGCATAAATCCGTGGTCCTTGCCGCACAGCTCGGTACATTGGCCACGATAGAAGCCTGTTTCTGGCACAATGGTCCACAACTCATTTAGCATACCGGGCACGGCGTCGCGCTTGATGGCAAAATCTGGCACCCACCATGAGTGAATAACATCCTCCGAGGTGATCAAGAAACGTACTTTACGATTGGCTGGAATGCGCAGGTGGTTGTCTACCTCTAATAGGTAGTGTTCACCTTTAACTGACCGATTTTCTATCTGATCTTTAGGCGTACTGAGTGTAGAGAAGAATGAGAAGGTTTGATTATAGTCATCGTCAAGGTACTTGTACTGCCACTTCCATTGATAACCTCTGACCTCGACCGTCATATCCTCGCCACCGGTATCGTACATCGCGATCAATACCTGGGTAGCCGGAACAGCCATGATGACCAGTAATATAGTAGGTATGATGGTCCATGCCAGCTCAAGGGTAGTACTTTCATGGAAGCTTGCGGCTTTGTAGCCGAGCGAGCGACGATGACTGATGATCGACCAAAACATAACGCCAAAGACCATCGCTCCAATGACAACACAGACCCAAAAGATGGTCATGTGCAGCCCATATACCTGGCGACTGATTTCGGTAACGCCGACAGGCATGTTTAATTCATCGGCAAATCCGTATCCGGCCATGATTAGGCCCAATATCACGCTGATGTACTTAATCGATTGTTTCATTCCATTTAGTCTCTCTATTCAATCTCGCCCGTGTCGTCTAGTACTTGTAACAAAGATCTAACCGCGAAAACACAGCGCATAGCATCGCTCGCGTCAAAATTTAGCGCCGCTCGCGTATAATTTTAGGTGGCTTGTTAGAAATCTGCTCTTCGTTTGCATTGACTGAGACCTTGCTCGGAAAATGCGCGGCGCAATTATAGCAACGCGCTTTCGAACAGCAACTTGAATATGCGTGGATTTCCCTTATTTACATATGCCATCACGTTAGATCGAAAATTGTTCTCAACAAACCGTTGTAATCTCGCGAAAAGCTACAAAAAAACGCACCTTCTCAGCTTCAGTCTAGTCGCTTTTCCCACTTAGTATTTTTACCGGGGAAGCAATGTTGTCCATTTTGGTATTTTGCTCTGGACGACCACGCGGAACACCTGCAGGAACGTTCTCCATCGAGCCAGGGGTCTGGTCCTCGTAACCACAAGCAACACAATTGCGGGTACGCAAACCATCTTCAGCAGTTTGCACTACAAGTCGATCTAACGCCTGGCACCCTGGGCATACGGCACCGGCTATAAATCTGCGCGACATTTAGCGATGTCCACTTTGGCTGCGTAGTCTGGCCAAAACTGCTTCGGTTTGTGGTCTTACGCCACGCCAAATCGCGAATGCTTCTGCTGCTTGCTCAACTAACATACCCAAGCCATCTACACTCTGCGCAGCCCCGCGCTGTTCACTCCACTCTTTGAAGCGAGCAACATTCCCATAGCTCATGTCGTAGCAAAAAGCGCCCCTCACGGGTATGCGAGCAAATAGGTGATCGAGGGAATCTTGGTCATCCACACCGACAGATGTGGCATTGATAATAATAGCAGGACTCTCATCCACACTGTCTAGCCCGCACGCATGCATAGACACGCCCATTTCTTGCGCGTGACTTGTGAATTTTGCCACCAAGGCAGCGGCTTTAGCCACCGAGCGATTCGCCACAACTAAACGAGAGGGGTACTCTGCAAGCAATGGGCCCAACACCCCTTGGGTCGCACCCCCGGCACCTAGTATGAGTATCTTGCTACCTGCCAGCTTTAGACCATGTCGATTGTGCAAATCATTGATCAGCCCGAGACCATCTGTATTGTGACCCCAACAGCACTGCGCCTCGAAGGACAGTGTGTTTACCGCCTGGGCGTGACGCGCAAGATCACAGCATTGTTCTGCAATTTTGAAGGCCTCTAGCTTAAAGGGCAGGGTAACGTTCATGCCCTTACCCTTGGCTTCCCGGAATTCCCGCACGCACTCTACAAACCCGCCCAACGTGACCAACTGCTTGGTATAAACAAGCTCGTGGCCAAGCTGCTCAGCGAAGGCTTGGTGGATGATGGGTGACAGTGAATGCTCGATTGGATTACCCACCACCAAATATCGATCTGTCATCAGGAGGTGCTAACCTTGAGCCCGGAGAATCGTACCATCCAGGGCATGGATGGTACTTGGGCCTACTGCGGCGCCGATCTTGCCCGGCAGAACATAATCCACCAGCGATCCAAACACACGGGCGACCTCAGCTTCACATGTGATCGCTGGTTGACCCGCAAAGTTTGCAGAAGTGGAGACAATGGGCGCACCGTACAACTTTACCAACGCTCGGGCTTGTGCGTGCCCTGGCACACGACACGCAACCGTACGTCTGCCTCCACTGATCCAATCTGGAAAGTCTATGTTGGGTAAAATCCAAGTGTGATGCCCTGGCCAACTGTCTTCAATTGCTGTTTGTAAATGCACTGGCTGTAAATTAACTAAATCTCGAAACATGCCAATCTCGGCCCCTAGCAGCAACAGCCCCTTATTTTTCGGCCTATTCTTAATCTGCAGAATCTTCATCACCGCATCGTTATTCGAAGGGTCGCAGGCAAAACCCCAGACCCCTTCAGTGGCGTGGGCTACCACCTCACCTGATCGAATAACACCCACTGCGGTAACAAGGGTGCAACTCAAGACGACAGGGAACTTTGCACAGATTGGTTTTGAGCCGCGACTTTATCTGCATTGGCTTGGCGGTCTGCAGTCAACTTTTGCTGCAGCCCTTCATCTGCAACAGAGAGTATTTGGGCGGCAAGGTAGGCGGCGTTTTTAGCCCCGGCACTGCCGACAGCGACGGTGGCTACAGGAATTCCACCCGGCATTTGAACCGTGGAGAGCAAGGCATCAAAACCTTGCAGAGGACCTGCATTAATCGGCACCCCAATCACCGGGCGAACCGTGTGCGCTGCAACCGCACCGGCCAGGTGAGCAGCTAATCCCGCTGCACAAATAAACACACTACAGCCCCGAGCTTGTGCATCTGTAACATAGGACTTGGTTTCCATGGGTGTGCGATGAGCACTGGTGACCCGCACCTCAAAAACCACACCCAACCCATCTAATACTGCAGTCGTGGCCTTCATCACCGGCCAATCCGATTCAGAGCCCATTAAAATTGCGACCCAGGACATAGTGCTTCCTCAAGTTATTTATGAGGTCGCAATATACCCGTCTGCCTCCCGCCTCACAAATCCACCTAACTCCAGCTCACTGAGCCCACCCATCACCGCTGCGACGTCTAAGGTAGTGAGCATCAATATCTCATCCATACCTTTGGGATATCCATCTAGCCGCGCCAGTACTTGCTGCGCAGATTGAGACACGGCGACTATCGCCTTGGGTACCAAAGTAGATTGCAGCTCAATACCAATGGCTTGCAACACATCTTCAAAGCCAGTGACTAGCCCCGCGCCATTTTGGATCAACTTGTGGCAACCACTGCTGACAAGACTGTGCACCGACCCCGGCACCGCGAGTACATCTCGACCTTGCTCGAGCGCGAGCCTCGCGGTGATTAAAGAGCCACTGCGCAAGCTCGCTTCCACCACGACAGTAGCTAAACTAACGCCACTAATCAGCCGATTGCGTTCCGGAAACTGGCCGGGCCTGGGCGCCTGATGATGTGAATATTCACTGCACACAACACCACCATGTTGCACAATTTGCTCGGCTAGGTGATGGTGCTGGGCAGGATATATATTTCCGAGCCCACCGCCTAGGAAGGCATGTGTTATGCCATTTTGTTGTAGCGCACCTTGGTGTACCGCGCCATCGATTCCGGCCGCCAACCCACTGATGATTGCAATACCCACCTTACTCAGATCGGCCGCCAAGCGTGTCGCTAGATCGCGGCCATAATGTGTACATCTTCGAGCCCCAACAATGGCAACACAGGGCCTGCAAAGATTCGACAAATCGCCCCGATAAAAAAGCAGCAACGGCGGGTCAGGGATGTTTCTCAGTAGTTCTGGATAGAGGGGGTCGTAAATACATACGGCGTGCTTGTGCACATAGTTTTGTATCTTCTTACGCCGCTTATGGCGAACAAGCACCGTACGCACATCGTTATCAAGTAGCGCTTGAAGAGGGTCACTGAAAGTCTGCAAGCTAGCCCACACCACTTGGCGAGTCCATTCACCGAGTAAGTCCATCAGAGTTTCAGTAGCAGCAGAGTTAGGCGGTTGGGCTTCCAAAGTCATGTGGAAACCATAACCGTGACACCAGCTCTACTACCGCTGGCATCATCGCATCTTCATGTGGGACATTCTCCCATCACAACTTTAAGGAACCTGAGAGGTGTACGCCATACCCGCTAAGGGTTTCGAACCTCATCTTTTACCGACAAGGGACGCTCGGTGACCAACACCAAGCCATAGGATAGTTTCTCGAATGTACGAAAGACCATCAGCAGGCCTGCTCTTTCACTCGGCAAACGTATGGTTTCGTTAGCAATGCGATCACGAACATGACCACCTCGCTTATATATGGCCATCACGTTACCCACTTGCAAGCCTTCTCGTTCGCCCCGGTTGAGTACAACCACATCGTATTGTCCTACCTGAGTAACACCACTGAGGACAGAAATGATTTCTCCACGGATCTCGGTATCCGGTGCGCTAGGGAAGAAAGTTGAATCAACTCTACGCTCCTCTGTGGGCAGCACTCGGTCGCCTATTTGAACCTCTTCCCGGGTACTGGTCACCGCTAAAGTCGCCACATCCACATCTTGAGCAACCGTCTTGCCGAGACCAATATAGGTCGCTTCACGACCCAAGATTTCCTGAGTTTGAGGATCGACGTAAAGAGGCCCTTTTCTAACCACACTGAATGATAGACTGTCTGGCAAACTGCCACGGACATAAACGCGGTCACCGGCACCTAACACCAAGCGCCCACTTTCACCCTGTACTACATAAGGTGCTGCCTCTAAAACTTCGGGTTCGACCACTCTGTTTTGCACTAAAAAGCCCTGTATAGCATCTAGGCTGATGGCGGGAATGGCTGATTCTAAGGGTGTCGAGCGAATTTGTGGTTGCAGAATAGTGGTGTCTGAAGGTGTCATCTTAAAGGTACGACCAGCATTACCACGACTCAGCTGCAAGCGGGGTTGACCATCCACATAGACCAGGGATATTTGATCTCCTGGATAAATTAGATGCGGGTTTTCGATCTGCGGGTTAATTTGCCAAATTTCCGGCCACAACCAAGGTTTGGCAAGGAAGTTACCCGAAATACCCCATAAAGTGTCGCCCTTGGCTACCGTATACACTTCGGGATGACCGGGTTTCAAATACTGATTTAGGTCTTGTGCCTGCACAGAGGCAGTTCCTATCACACTGATACCAACGAAGAGGAAGGTAAGTAAGTGCTTACGTACAGATCGAGATACAAAGTTCACGGCGCTACATGTCCTTGTTTATTTGATTCACGGCTAAGTCCATCATTTCATCACGCAGCATAAGCTAAGTTACCTGTCCTGCGTGTGATCTATTGGCACCATCATCGTTACAATGCATAAGCTAAATTGCGATGCGCTACTTTGCTTCAAACTAGCGTGCACAAAAAAGCTATAATTCGCGCCATCTTAGCAGTACGTCTTAGACCAATACTAGAGACACATCACACCACTCGACTTGGCATTACAACAGTATGAGTTTACTTAACATTCTGCGCTACCCAGACCACAGATTGCGCACTAAAGCCCGTCCTGTGGTGGATTTTGGGAATATTATCGAGAATTTCGCCAACGATTTGTTGGAGACAATGTATGCAGCGCCTGGCATCGGCTTAGCTGCCACTCAAGTTGACGTACACAGTAGGATTGTGGTGGTCGACACTTCCGAAAATCGTGACGAGCCCCACATATTGGTGAATCCTTCCCTAGAGCTACATGGTGAAGTGCTGAAGGTGGAGGAGGGCTGCTTGTCACTTCCCGGAATCTACGAGCCAGTCAGCCGCTCGCAGCGCATAGTCGTGCAAGCGCAAACCCCTTTGGGAGAGTCATTCACTTTCGCAGCAGAAGGAATGCTGGCCGTGTGTATCCAGCATGAATGTGATCATCTTGAGGGCAAATTGTTCGTCGACTATCTCTCCAGCTTAAAGAGAAACCGCATACGTAAAAAACTCAACAAACAACAAACCCAAAGTGAATGATCTCAACATTGTTTTCGCCGGTAGCCCGCAGTTTGCTGCGCAAATTTTAGCCGACCTGTTTGACTCGCCATGCTCTCCAATCGCTGTCTATACCCAGCCTGACCGGCGCCAAGGAAGAGGCCGGCGACTGGCTCCAAACCCAGTAAAATCACTCGCTTTAGAACACCATGTCGCCATCGAACAGCCTGTTTCACTGCGCAATAATAGAGCCGTTGAAAGGTTGGAAGCGTATCAACCCGATCTATTTGTAGTGGCAGCCTATGGGCTCATTTTACCGCCGGCGATACTCGCCGTCCCCACTTATGGGTGTCTCAATGTGCACGCTTCCCTATTGCCACGTTGGCGCGGCGCTGCCCCCATTGAACGCGCGATAATGGCCGGTGATACTGAAACTGGTGTGTG
Organism: Gammaproteobacteria bacterium; assembly: GCA_003230835.1. Lineage (GTDB taxonomy): Bacteria > Pseudomonadota > Gammaproteobacteria > Pseudomonadales > Azotimanducaceae > UBA4421. The sequence goes on along the minus strand of QIGT01000241.1, from coordinate 9,990 downwards.
CATCATGAAGATGGAAGAAGGCCTTGATACCGGGCCGGTTTATGCGCGAAGTGTCACACCGATTAATGAACCCGCTGATCCAACTGCACTGGCAAAGCAACTGGCCTGTTCCGCCACGCCATTACTGCTAGATATTTTGACTCAATATGCACTGTGTAAAGCCGATCCTACGAATCCACCGCCTAAACATACCCAGCAAAGCGGCTGCGGTATTACTTATGCAGCAAAGATCACTGCTGCGGACCGCAACCCAGACTGGCATATGCCTGCGCAATTGACGGCCAGGAAAGTTCAAGCCTTGTCCGCAAGGCAACCGGTCAGAGTCACTGTGGATCAAACCACCCTACAGTTGTTGACTGCCAGCGCTGCCACAATGAGTTCGACCGATCAGCCGCCAGGAACTATCCTCCAATTTGATAAAACAGGGTTATACATTCAATGCGCAACCTCTGTATTGCAGGTATCACAGCTCAAAGTCGAAAAAGGAAAAGGCACCGTCCTGAGTGCCTCGGCAGCATTCAACGGTTATGCCGACCTACTTGCTCCGGGTAAACTTTTCCACCCGCTCTCCTCCAATCCGCTCGGCAGCACTCATCAAGGCGCCTAATGCCAGTGGGCTGATACGTGTGCATGCGGCTAAAGCGCTTAATCAGGTCATCAACCACGACCGAACGATAGATTGGGTTATAAACAATCGCCCACAGTGGCTACAACAGCCACTATCTCAGGAACTCGTGTATGGCACCCTGCGGCATTACTTTTCTTTAAAACAGTGGGTTGATGCACAACTCAAATCGCCACTGCGCAAAAAGGACCAAGACTTATATATTCTCATGTTAGTGGGCGCTCACCAACTGGCAAACACACGAATTAAAGAGCACGCAGCCATCAGTGAAACCGTTAATGCATGTAAACTATTACACAAGCCTTGGGCGAAAGGACTGCTTAACGGCGTCCTGAGAAACTTACAGCGAAACCCTCAAAATAAACCAGACCGATCGTTCGACCATGCGCCATGGATGATCGACGCCATAGTAGATCAATACGGCGAATACGCCTCTGAACTACTCGCAGCCAACAACCAAAGGGCGCCACAAACACTGCGCATCAACAGCTTGAAAACCTCTGTCGCCGACTACAAAGAAGCGTTAAACGACGCCAACATCGACTATTCAACCCAGCCTTGGGCCGACTACGGTGCTGATGCAATTACGCTGCAATCGCCACAGCCTGCACAATCGCTACCCGGTTGGGCAGCAGGGGAGGTGGCGATTCAAGACCTCGGCGGGCAGCTAGCCGCCGATCTTTCTTGCCAGGCGCTAGCCCCTACCCAGCGTAAAAGTTCACCCCTGCGCATACTCGATGCCTGTACTGCTCCTGGTGGCAAGCTGTTCCATATTATTGAGCGTTTAGCGAGCCAGGGGAGGGCGGCTGATTTCACCGCCGTTGAGCTCAGTGTCCAACGAGCAGCACAAACCAGAGAAATCGCCTCAAGGCTCGGCCACAATGTCAGCATTGTTCTCGGTGATGCGACCAACCTAGAGTGGTGGGACAATATCGCCTTTGATCACATCATTGTTGACGCGCCCTGCTCTGGTACCGGCACCATTCGCCGCCACCCAGACATCAAAGTGTTATTACAGCCGGCACAAATCAATCAGCACAAACTAAAACAGGCGCAATTACTAACCAACCTCTGGCACACCCTTGCTGTGGAGGGTACCCTACTGTACTGCACATGTTCGATACTAGAGGCGGAAAACGATAAAGCCATCGCTGCCTTTATCGACGGCAGCCAAGCGAATAACCAAAGCAAAAACAAAGATGCGCACGTGACACCCATAAGCCTCCCCAGCGGTCAAAAAACCAAATACGGCTGGCAACTATTGCCCACCCACTCAAATACTGATGGTTTCTACTATGCTTTATTAACAAAAGCAGCAGCGGGAAACCACAGTCAGTGAAAGTTCTTATTCTGGGGGCAGGCCAAGTTGGCGGGACCTTAGCGGAGAACCTTGCTAAAGAGTCTATCGATGTCACCTTAGTAGACAACGATCCCATCCGTTTACGAGAACTTGCTGACCGCTTGGACATTCAAACCATAGAAGGTTGGGCCTCGCATCCTGATGTATTGCGTCGAGCCGGCGCAGACGACGTAGACATGCTGGTCGCGGTGACATCATCAGACGAAGTGAACATGATCGCTTGCCAAGTTTGTTATTCCTTATTTCGCACCCCAACCAAGATCGCTCGAGTCCGCTCCACCTCTTATCTCACCAGGGAGGGATTTTTTAGCAAAGAACACATGCCCATCGATGTTCTCATTAATCCAGAAGAAGTGGTCACCAAACACATACATGAACTGCTAAGACACCCTGGAGCATTGCAAGTTTTGGATTTTGCAGACGGCCGTGCCCAGTTGGTTGCAATGCGCGCCTACTACGGTGGGCCGTTGGTGGGCCAAGCACTGAGCTTTTTGCGGGAGCACATGCCGAAAGTAGATACTCGGGTTGCGGCAATATTTCGACGCGGCCAGGCCATCATCCCCCAAGGCGACACTGTTATTGAGGTGGATGATGAAGTTTTTTTTATCGCGGCGCGCGAACACATTGATGCGGTCATGGCCGAGTTACGCAAAGTCGAGCGGCCCTTTAAGCGCATTACCATAGCCGGTGGCGGCAATATCGGCGCAAGCTTAGCTCTGGCAGTAGAGAATGACTTCGCTGTTAAACTTCTGGAATACAACATACCCCGAGCGAAATACCTTGCTGACAAGCTGACCAAAACTGTCGTACTACAGGGTGACGCCACCGATCGAGACCTGCTACTTGAAGAAAACATAGAACAATGTGATGCCTTCTGCGCAGTCACTAACGATGACGAAGTCAACATCATGTCATCGCTGATGGCCAAACGATTGGGGGTTAGACAAGTCATCACCCTTATTTCAAAACCTGCTTATGTAGATTTAGTTCAAGGCGGCGACATCGATATCGCGGTATCTCCACAGCAAGCGACCACCAGTTCGTTGTTGTCACACGTTCGACGCGCAGACGTGGTTCGAGTACATAGCCTACGCAGGGGTGCTGCTGAGGCAATCGAAGCCATTGCCCATGGTGACGCTAAAAGTTCTAAGGTGGTCGGTAAGAAAATTAGCGATATCAACCTTCCACCTGGCACCACAATTGGAGCCATTGTACGCGGCAATGATGTGCTAATTGCCCACAGCAATCTGGTTGTAGAGCCCGATGACCATGTGATTTTATTTCTCATCGACAAACAACATGTGCGCGCGGTAGAGCGTTTGTTTCAAGTTGGGCTCAGTTTCTTTTAGCGCCGTGGCTAAACAGACAGGACACTTGTAGCATGCATCTTGCGGTTATTTTCAGGGTTACCGGCACACTGCTGACCTTCTTTAGCTTCACTTTTTTAGTCCCGATGATAGTCGCTTTGTTTTACGGTGAAGCCAGCTGGTCCACCTTTCTACTGGCATTTGCCATCACCTTAGGCTGTGGATTACTCATGTGGTTGCCGCTACGCGGGGATAGAGAGTTGCGCGGTGGAGACGGCTTTCTCATTACCGCTCTGTTTTATGTTGGCCTAGGTATGTTCGGCGCCATCCCCCTATACTTTGATGCATCAACCGACTTAAGTTTTACCGACGCCGCCTTTGAGTCGATGTCTGGTTTAACAACTACCGGTGCTACTGTGATCACCGGCCTCGATGAATTACCCAAGTCGTTGCTGCTATATCGCCAGCTCGAGCAATGGTTGGGGGGCATGGGTATCATCGTTTTAGCAGTCGCCATATTCCCTATGTTGGGCATAGGTGGGATGCAACTGTATCGCACCGAATCACCTGGTCCGGTAAAAGACAATAAGCTCACCCCCCGAATCACCGAAAGCGCCAAGGCCCTTTGGTATATCTACCTAAGCCTAACCATCGCTTGCGCCTTAGCCTATTGGCTGGCAGGCATGACTCCATTCGACGCCATAGCACATAGCTTTTCCACCGTTGCCATCGGCGGATTCTCTACCCACGATGCCAGCATTGGCTACTTCAATAGCGCACTCATTGAAGGCGTTGCGATGTTCTTCATGGTGCTGTCCGGCATTAACTTTGGCTTACACTTCTTAGTGTGGCGCAGGCGAAATCCCCTCCATTACCTCATGGACATGGAAGTTCGCTGGTACCTGGGCCTTTTAACAACCGTCGCCTTGGTTGTTTGTATAATTTTGGTGGTTTACCCCGTTGCCGGTGTATCACCCTTTAGAGACGGTATTTTCCAAACCATTTCTATCGCAACCACCACTGGTTTCACCACGCAAAACTTCAGCTCTTGGCCATCAGTCGCCCCTGTACTGCTGTTGTTCGCCGCCTTTGCCGGTGGCTGTGCGGGTTCAACAGCAGGCGGTATCAAGATGATTCGCGTGTTAATGATCTACTTACAGGGCATGCGGGAAATAAAGAGGCTTATTCATCCAAGCGGTGTATTTCCTATTAAGGTAGGTGGGGCGCCTGTTTCTGACCGGCTGATCGAAGCCGTTTGGAGCTTCTTCAGTGTCTATGTCATCATCTTCCTGTTGATGGTCACCTGCATAATGGTGGTCGGTGATCTAGATTTCATCACGGCCTTTTCCGCGGTAGGCGCATGCCTCAACAACATGGGACCCGGGCTTGGAGACGTCGCACTTAACTATTCCAGTCTATCGCCCGCAGTAAAATGGCTACTGATGTTCACCATGATGTTAGGTCGACTGGAGATTTTCACTTTGCTGATACTGTTAACGCCGGCCTATTGGCGACGATAAATATTGTCCTTACCGCCATGTTGGGGTCGCTTGAAACGTTTGTAACTCCATTGATACTGTTCAGGTGCTTTACGAATAATCGCTTCGACTTCTGAGTTGATGATGGTGGCTGTCTCGCTTGCATCCTCACTATCATTCAAGCCCTGCAATTCTTTAAAGGAAAAGTCATAGCACCAAGTTTGCGCCTCAAACGTTCTTTGTATGGAACACATCATCACCACTGGAGCTGTGCGTTGTATAATGCGATGGGGGAGAATCATGGTGAGTGTTGATTGGCCAAAGAAATTAGCGTAAACACCCGCCTCTCTCGACGGTACCTGATCAGGCAAGATGGCCACCAGCCCACCTTTCTTTAGAAACTTTAACAGACCGCGAATGCCGGCTGTACTTATCGGAAACATCTGCGTACGTAAACGTTCTCTAGCCGCAACAATAGTGCTTTCAAGGCCAGATATTTTTGGCGGATCGTACAACGCCGCCATGGCATAGTTCGCCCCTATATAAGTACTCAACAGTTCCCAGTTACCAAAATGCGGCACCAAAAGCAGCACACCTTGCTCGCAATTAATCGCAGCCTGCAGTTCGCTTTCGCCCTCAACCGTTCGAATTTGCTCTAACAAGGTATTCACTGGCCAGTGCAATAGTTGGCCAAATTCAAAATACAGCAACAACATATGAAATAAACTGTGGCGAACGAGCTGTTCAATTTCGTTCTCGTCAAGATTTGAGTAACAAGTCTGCAAGTTGATTTTGGCCACTCGCGCACTTTCTGCGCCGAGCCTCCACAGCACGTCTGCAACCAACCGAGACAGTCTAATTGCCATGGGTTGCGAGCATTTCGAGGCAAGCCACAAGCTAATTTTGAAGAGAACTTTCACACACAATGCTGACACCCTTCTAACCCACTGTCTTCCTCAGCTGTTCGCAAGGCTCAAAACGCCAACAGGATTGAATATGGTCATTCACCATGCCCACACTCTGCATGAAGGCATAACATATGGTCGGCCCTACAAACTTGTACCCTACTTTCTTCAGTGCCTTAGACATGGCCACAGATTCGCTGGTTTCGCTAGGCACTTGGGTTAAGTTTTTATAGTGTCGCACCTCGGTGGGTGCAAACTGCCAAAGCCAAGTGGAAAAATCTTCATGCGCGACTGTGAGTTGTGCATTTGAGACCATGGCTTTCAGTTTACCCTGGTGCCGTATCAAACCGGCATCTTGTAACCAAGCCTGTATGTTTTCCTCATCCGCCCGAGCCAGTCGCTGTATATCAAAATTAAAAAATTGCGCCTGCATCCGTTCACGTTTGCGTAATACCGTGATCCAGGAGAGGCCTGCTTGCATACCTTCGAGAATCAGGCGCTCAAACAACGCCTGGGTATCTGTTTGTGGCACCCCCCACTCGGCATCGTGGTAACTTTCATATAACTCATCACCCACACACCAATCACAGCGATGTTGCTCATCCATAGTTACTAACCTAGTCAGACAATTACCGATTACACTACCGGCGGGTTCATTATTATGGAAGTGCGTCGCCTGCTACAAATCAATAACAACCTCAGTTTAGTTCTGCTCGATCGCGACGGTGTGATTAATGTCGACACCACGCAATACATTAAAAAACCGGACGAATGGCACGCCATCGAAGGCTCAATCCACGCCATCGTAGCACTTCAGAGGCAGTATGAGGTCGCGGTGTGCTCCAACCAGTCTGGCGTCGCTAGAGGCTATTTTAGTGAGCAGACACTGGGCCAGATGCATCAAAAAATGAACAGCGCCATTGTCGCCCAGGGCGGCAGACCTCTAGACGTTTACTTCTGTCCTCATCTACCCCAAGCACACTGCCCCTGCCGCAAACCGAAGCCTCAACTTCTAAACTTAGCCATGCAGAGTTTCGGTATTGGACCGCAACAAACCTTGTATATCGGCGACTCAGAAAAGGATTTGTTGGCGGCGCAACGAGCCGGATGCCGCGCCGCGTTAGTTTTAACCGGTAAGGGTCAACAAACCCAAAAAACTTCCATCGGTAAAAAGGCATGGTGGGTGTTCGACGACTTATCCACCGCTACTGCAGCCTTATGCAAAACTTCAAAAGGTCCTAAACGTCCAAATTAACCACAGCCAGGGCGTTGGTTTCAATGAACGCCCGTCGAGGCTCGACTTGATCTCCCATCAGCGTGGTAAACATCAAGTCAGCACCGATCGCGTCATCGACGGTGACCTGTAACATGCGCCGGACTGTCGGATCCATAGTGGTTTCCCACAGCTGAATGGGGTTCATTTCTCCAAGACCTTTGTATCTCTGAATATCTACGCCTCGCTTGGCTTCTGCTAACAACCAATCAAACGCTTCATCAAAGTACGAGATGTCTTTGGTTTTCTCCCCACGCTGTACGAACGCATCCGCTTCTAACAAGCCATCCAACTGATCTGCCATGTTGCTGACCAGGCCATAGTCATATCCGGTGAAGAATCCATAGGAGAACCTATACTGCCCCATGACCCCCTTAAGCATGATGTGCACATCAACAACGTAGGCTTGATGTTCGCTGTCTGCACTCACTTCCACGCGAATAAGGCGACCATCGCCCTGCTCGAGAACCCCAGCATATTGTTGCGCCCAACTGTTCATAGCTACTTCACTATGCAAGAGGTCTTGGGTCACGCTGGGCATTCTCAGTAAAGCTTGAGTGAGCGCCAGTGGATACTTACGCACAAGTTGGGTCAGTCTGTCATAGACAGCTTGAAGCTCCTTAACAAGCTTTTCCAGGGGCTCTCCTTGTAACGCCGGAGCCTGGTTATTGACAAATAACTTTGCATCATGCAACGCAACTTCCAAGAAATAGTTGTTCAGCTCATCATCATCTTTCACATAGCGTTCTGCCTTTCCTTTCTTCACCTTATACAGTGGCGGCTGAGCAATGAAGACGTGCCCACGTTCCAACAACTGTGGCATCTGACGAAAGAAAAAGGTCAGTAGAAGCGTACGAATGTGTGACCCATCTACATCTGCATCGGTCATTATAACGACGCTGTGATAACGCAGTTTGTCTATATCGAACCCTTCCCGACCGATACCGCAGCCTAGGGCGGTCACCAAGGTACCCACCTGTTGCGAAGACAGCATTTTGTCGAATCGTGCTTTCTCAACATTGAGAATTTTACCCCGCAAAGGCAATACCGCCTGAGTTCTCCTATCGCGCCCCTGTTTCGCAGACCCACCGGCAGAATCACCTTCCACGATGAATATTTCGGACAAAGCCGGGTCTTTCTCCTGGCAATCCGCAAGTTTACCGGGTAAACCGGCGATATCTAGGGCGCCCTTACGACGAGTCATTTCGCGAGCCTTGCGCGCAGCCTCTCTGGCTCGCGCCGCATCAATCATCTTGCCCACGAGGGCTTTAGCATCTTGCGGGTGCTCATCTAAGTACTCAGAAAAATACTTATTCAACTCTTGTTCTACCGCTGACTTAACTTCGCTAGATACCAGTTTGTCTTTGGTTTGAGAGGAAAATTTAGGGTCGGGCACTTTTACAGAAACCACCGCAATCAAGCCTTCCCTTGCATCATCCCCGGTAGTGGTTACCTGGGCTTTCTTAAACATCCCCTCGCGCTCTATATAGTTATTAAGCGTACGCGTTAACGCACCCCGAAACCCCGCCAAATGCGCGCCACCATCTCCTTGCGGAATGTTGTTGGTATAGGGGTAAACCTGTTCTTGGAAGCCGTCGTTCCATTGCATGGCCACTTCAACGCCAATGCCATCATCTTCACGCTCGCTGGAGAAGTGAAATATCTCATTCAGTGGCGTTTTGTTCTGATTTAGGTAGCCCACAAAGGCTTTGAGCCCGCCTTCGTACACAAAGGTCTCTTCCTTGCCGGACTTTTCGTCCAACAGGTGAATTTTTACCCCTGAATTCAAGAAAGCGAGCTCTCTTAACCTTTTAGCCAATATTTCATAGGAAAAATGAATGTTGTTAAAGGTCTCGCTGGACGGCTTAAAATAGCATTCCGTGCCTTTTTCGTTGGTTTCACCCACTTCCGCCATGGGCGCGACGGGTACTCCTTTTTTATAATGCTGCTCATACACTCGATCATCTCTGCGTACCGTCAGTTTGAATACTTCTGATAGTGCATTGACCACCGATACGCCCACGCCATGCAGGCCACCAGACACTTTGTAGCTGCTGTCGTCGAATTTACCACCGGAGTGCAAGGTGGTCATGATCACCTCTGCTGCACTGATCTTCTCTTCCGGGTGGATATCTACAGGAATTCCGCGGCCGTTGTCGCGAACTGTAATCGCCTCTTCTGGATGTATGATGACATGCACCTCATCGCAATGCCCCGCCAGCGCCTCGTCGATGGCATTGTCGACTAATTCTTGCACCATGTGGTGTAAGCCCGTGCCATCCTCAGTATCACCAATATACATACCGGGCCTTTTACGCACGGCATCCAATCCTTTCAGAACAGTAATACTGGCTGAATCATATTTTTGTTCGGACATGCGGCTTAGATTTCCTTAGTTTGTATCTTCGATGGGACTTATGGGCTTAACCTGCCTTTTCCCCACCATCCCTTGTTTCACGTGAAACAGTTCCACTTGTGTACCGGCAGGGAACCACTCCGGATGAGACTCCATGGTGTCGGTCGAGGTCGCAATCACCTGGCACTCTAAACGTTGGAGTGCATCGACAAAGTATCGCCAGTGTTCGCCGTCCAGCTCAGCGCCAAAGTCATCAATTAGAAACAAACAGCGCTCATGTGACAATTGATGTTGAAGAGATGCCTGGGCTAACAGCGCGGCACTGGCTACCAGCTTAGCCTGGCCCCTGGACAACGTGTCTGCCGCCTCTAACCCGTCCGCACCGAACTGCAAATCTCCACGGTGCGGACCGCGATGAGTTATGCCAAATTTTACATCGCGAGGGTAGCTTTCCTCTAATCTTTTCTCAGCTAATTCCTCTGACTCAATGCCTCCCCAAGAGTAATGGGTCGATACGTTCAGCTCCGGGGCCAAAGCGCCCAAGGTACTTTCAAATAGCGGCACAAGTTGGGCTGTATATTGGCTTCTAAGCAAGTTTAGTTCTGTTCCATAACGCAGTAGTTGCGTAAACCACGGGTCTTGCTCCAGCGGCGGTGCTGTTTGCCCTGCAAGTCCTTTGAGCCAAG
>QIGT01000407.1 GCA_003230835.1 Gammaproteobacteria bacterium | reverse complement strand
ACGAAATGCTTTAAAACTCATTTACCCTCTCAATTGTGTGTGGCCTGCACCTTATGCACGCCAAGACGATAGTACGCCTTCCACCTTATCCAAAACACCGGTTACTTTACTCATCAATTTGTCGATAGGCTTCTTTTGTTCCTGCCACTTCACATCGAACACATCGCAGTGCTCACACAAATCAATCAGATACTGATCGCTAGTGGATAGGCTATCGACTAAATTCAACTCTAGTGCACGTTTACCATACCAAGCTTCACCGGTGGCGACTTTTTCAATATCAAGCTCTGGACGATTGTCCAAGACAAATTCTTGAAATAAGGCATGCACGTCTTCTAATTCTTCAACAAATTTACGTCGACCCTCTGCGGTGTTCTCACCCAGCGTGGACAATGTTCTTTTGTACTTACCGGCAGTAAGTACCTCGACATCAATGTCGTTTTTCTTCAGCAGACGATAGACGTTAGGTACCTGAGCCACCACACCGATAGAGCCTATTAAGGCGAAGGGTGCAGCGATAATTTTATTCGCCACCGCTGCCATTAAATAACCACCGCTGGCGGCCACCTTGTCGACAGCAGCGGTGAGCGGTATCCCCTGGTCTCGAATTCGCATGAGTTGTGAAGCTGCCAGGCCATAGCTGTGCACCATGCCGCCGGGGCTTTCAAGACATACAACCACTTCATCTTCATTTGTAGCCATGGTGAGAATTGCGCTGACTTCCGTTGACAAGCCATCTACACCCGAAGCTTTTACGTCGCCGTCAAAACGCAACACAAACACTCTCTTCGGGTCTGATTTCGCTACACTGTCGACCTCAACATCAGCCGCGTTTTGAGTTTTTTTAAGCAGACTGCTCGAGTCTACCTTGGCTGCTTTTTGCTCTTTCTTTAGCACCTCAGTTTTAGATTTTTGCGCCTTATTTTCCGCTTTTACTTCTTGTTTGTGTTGTTTTTTTACCGCATTAGGGGGCAGTAGGTTGGCCTCCATGGTATGCCGCAGATTGCGCACACTGTCATTAATTTTGGTCACGCTGAGATACCCAAGGTCTGCACCATGAGGATCCTTATGGGTTAAACCGATAATAGACGACATCACAATCAAGATAGCGACAACGATGGTGATGGCCTGGGCCAGGAAAATTAGATATTCGTACAAGTAAGCCATAAGGAACCGTATGTTTTAGGCAGCGCGCTACTGTATAGACAGTGGATTGCGGCGTCCAGAGAAGCTGCAGTCACGGATTTCGACCCTGACTTCAATCCAGACTATCATTTCTGACTATCATTCCTTGCAGCAATAACTGCGCCCGGGTTAACTTTGCTGAATGGAGAATATCAGAACAGTTCTGCGTCAGCGCTTCATGGCGCAAGCCAGTCATGAGTTAGATGCAACCATCGAACTAAACTGGCCAGATGGGTGTGTTGTATTGAGTATTGCGCGTGCTCAGTTGGTGCTGCACGACCCTGAACAACCATCGCCTAACGTCGACTTGGTGATTTACTTTAGCGATGAAGCACTTGCCGTGGCCATTCTCAGTGGTCTTAAAAGCCCAATAAAGGCTTTTTTGGCGGGCGACTTTCGCAGTAGTGGTTACATTGTTTGGGTATTCCAAACCCTCAGCGTTTTCACTAATCCCAGAAAATATTCCAGAAAACACTCCAGAAAACAGTGACGCCTACTTTTCTAGTTGATCTAGAAACTCTTGAATCAGCCATCCAGAGATCGCCGTCTTTGGTGGTATTTGCGGCAGATTGGTGGCCGAAAACCACTGCGCGTCTGCTATTTCCCCTTCCTGACACACGATATCACCCCCAGCGTACTGCGCATGGAAACCCAACATCAAAGAATTAGGAAATGGCCAGCTTTGAGAACCAAAATATTGGAGGTTGGTGACATCCAATGCAACTTCTTCCTTAACCTCACGATGGAGGGTTTGCTCAATTGACTCACCGGGTTCAACGAACCCTGCCAATGTACTGTACATGCCATTAGGCCAGGCTGCATTGCGCGCCAACAGCATCTCCTCTCCCCTGGTTATCAACACGATAATACTCGGCGACAAGCGCGGATAGCTTATCAGTTGGCAGCTTGGGCATTGCTTGGCTCGATCCTGGGCATGTTCCTCCATGCCGGTACCACATCGTCCACAGAATTCATGCGATTCGTGCCACTCGATGATTTGCTGGGCACGCCCCGCCAAGTAGAAGAGTGATTGATTGGTGCGCCCTAGAAGCCCTCGCAAACCTAAGGTCACATAACCTTCGGCCATGGTTCCTTTGGCTGCCACCGCAAAACAAGGGCGATTTAGATAGTGACCCAGAAAGTGTTTACTGCGGACTTCCATGTCAAACCAGCGAAATTCATCAGCCGTGACTGGTTCAGGCGCCCCTTGACTGGTATTACAGATCAGCTCGCCACGGCGAAAGACAAAATACCAAGCATCCCCACTGTCCGCATCAGCTGGTGCTTTGTGATTTGCCGCAAAATCGTCGGGTTTATTAGGCCACATGTTATTCTCTCTACTGTAGGCGTCACGGGCAAAATAGCACAATTCAACTTTCTCTCAGTTCCTATTGCTAGTGGCTGATAGTTTTGTTGGAGGATGGGTTGATATTAGATTCTTCCTCTGATGGCTGTCGCCATACAGGAGTTTGACCACAGCGTTCGGCCAGGAAATCTAAGTAGGATTCATGCGCGGCGATTTCATCAGACGACGCCACGACTACCTTAAGTTGTACCTCGGCTGAGCGCATCTGGTATTCATGCTTTTGCAACGCCGATGCAGCCAACGCATCTGTACTTCGATTAGTTTGTCCAAACAGTTGCGTTTGGCCCCCTGTCATCAGCAAATAAACATCGGCAAGTATTTCAGCATCTAGAAGCGCACCGTGCAGTTGGCGTTGTGAATTGTCCACTAGATAACGGCGACATAAGGCGTCAAGGTTGTTTTTCTGGCCTGGGTGCTTATGTCGAGCCAGCGCTAGACTGTCGGTTATTTTGCAAATTTGTTCAACGCGACGCACCGTAGTCTTGAGCTTCTTGAATTCATAATTTAGAAATGCAACGTCAAACGAGGCATTGTGAATAATTAAGTCAGCACCGTCGATAAACTGTATAAGCTCATCAGCAATGGCTGCAAATTCCGGTTTGTCTGCTAGGAACGCCTGGGTAATACCATGTACTTCTAAGGCGCCATCATCTATGTCGCGTTGTGGATTGACATATTTGTGGAAGTGGCGTCCCGTGAGTTTGCGATTGATCATCTCTACCGCACCGATTTCTATGATGCGGTGCCCCATGTCTACTTCAAGACCTGTGGTCTCCGTGTCTAAAACGATTTGTCTCATGATGTGTTTAGCATTGCATCAATCGCGTCATTTGCTGCCTGATCTACTTTCTCATTGTCCGGGTGGCCACTATGACCTTTGACCCATTCCCAGGCCACAACATGCTGTTGCATTGCACTGTCTAATTTCTCCCAAAGATCCTGGTTTTTAACCGGCTTCTTTTGTGCGGTTTTCCAGCCATTGCGTTTCCAGCCGCTAATCCATTGGGTGATACCCTTGCGGACATATTGAGAATCCGTCGTCAGCACCACTTCACTGGGGCTTTGCAAAGCACTCAACGCCTGTATCGCTGCCATAAGTTCCATGCGATTGTTAGTGGTGTCTGACTCGCTGCCTTTAATCACTTTCTCATGTCCTTGTGTACGCAACAAAGCCGCCCAGCCTCCTGGCCCAGGATTTCCACGACAAGCACCATCGGTAAAAATCTCAATGCTTGGCATCAGCGGTTTTGGACTTTTTGCCAGCTGGCCACTCGCGGATAAGCGACCGTGGCGAGTCGTTTCGATTGTCGCTGTAGGGTGTTTCGAAGGTTCATTGAATAGGACTGTTTAATCGCTGAGACAATCAATATGCCGCCAAAGGGCAATTGTTCAGAGAATCGACCCAAAGCCTTACGCGGCCCCTCTTGTTCCGGGTTTACACTGCTGGCTCGATTGAGGAACAACCCATATCCATCATAGAAAGGCTGTTGATCTAACTCTAGGCCAAGCAAGGTCAACCAATCAAATAAGCGTAAAGGATTGAGCAGTCGTCGAGATCCTAATATATCTGGTGCGACCACTTGGGCTACTTTGGCATAGGCACGACGCAGCCCAACCAGACTCCATGGATTATAACCGGCAAGAATGACTCGGCCGCCGGGTTCAACCACCCGTGAGACCTCCCGTAGAGCCACTCTAGGGTCTGCGACGTCTTCCAAGGCGTGATGGAGTACCACGCCCTGCAACGAATTGGATTTGAATGGGAGCGATTCTAGGCTGGCTTGAATCGTGTTGATCGAGTCTTGGTGGGGGGTACTGGTGCTGCTTAGATGAATCGGGTTGCGCACCATGCAGTTTTGTAGCAATTGAGCACTAGCGCTGTGATCTCCCACCCACAACACTGAATCGCCTTGTAAACGACGCAGGATTTGACCAAAGATCTTGTGTTCGATCGCTAAGGTTTGCTGACCAAATGCAGTCTGCCACAGTGAAGCCCCAGCTTTGGTACTTGAGTCACACGCAAGAGAGTGTTTGATTGCCAATTCGCCTTGATTGAGCCAAAGTAAGTGCAAATTTTAGTGTGGTTGGCGCCAAGAGCAACAAAAATTTGCCACATTATTCGCTCTTTTTAAGATGCGAATCGCACTTCGGACACGCAACTAAATAGACATTTTGATCACAATGGGTAGCTACTCGATGCACTGGACTGCCGGTAGAATGATGGATGAGCCAAAAACATCCACGAATAAGCGTCAGGGATACATTCGCCTGACGATCCTTGCTGCTGTGGCGCTGGTTCTTTCGAGCTGCCAAATTCAGGAGTCAAACCAAGACGTCAGTGCACTAATACAAGCCAATAGCATTGATCGCCACTACCCCGGATGGTTAACCACTCCCAGCGAAACCCAACAGGTTGCAGCTCAAGCAACCCCTCTGTCTACCCCCATACCCGCAGTGCCGAAACTTCTGCCACCGCCAGACCTATGGCAACTGATGCGCAAAGGTATGCGCATGCACAAACACCTAGATCAAGTACGGGTGCAACAAGAAATACGCTGGCTGAAGCGTCACCCGAAATATTTCTTACGCTTGCAATCGCGCATCCAACGTTACATGCCTTACATACTCAAAGAGGTTCAACTTAGAGGCATTCCGACCGAGATAGCCCTACTGCCTATCGTTGAAAGTGCACTTGATCCCTTTGCATTTTCACATGGTGGCGCGGCGGGACCTTGGCAATTTATCCGCGGCACGGCCAGGCAGTATGGTCTGTCGATTAACGATTGGTATGACGGGCGTAGAGATATCATCGCATCCACAAACGCGGCACTGAATTATCTAACCTATCTAGAAAAGCGTTTTGGAGACTGGAACCTTGCGTTGGCTGGATACAATGCTGGTCAAGGCAACGTGTCGAAAGCGTTGCGGCGCAAACCGGATGCTGGTTTTTTTGATCTGAACCTGCCCAGAGAAACCAAAGCCTATGTGCCTCGGCTGCTTGCCTTAGCCGCTGTCATTGATAATCCAAAAAACTTTGGAATTGAGTTACCCGTCATTCAACCCAGACAATCTTTCACCACCGTTAATGTGCACAGTCAGTTTCAAATATCAAAAGTTGCCCAAGCTAGTGGGCTGAGCGAAAAACAGCTGTACGAGTGGAATCCGGCATTAAACCAATGGGCTACTCCGCCACTGGGCCCGCATCGAATCATTTTACCCGTCGATATTGATCTGCAAGCTACCCAAGTCGCAATCGATGCCACTCCTGCCAACCAAAGAGTAGATTGGACAGAAATTGTGGTTCGACCAGGCGATACACTGAGTCAAATTGCGAGGCGCCATAATACTGACATTACCGCTCTGCAAATTGCTAACAAGTTACACGGCAGTCGAATACGTTCGGGCAAGAAGCTCCTGATACCCACGTCTGCGCAAACTATGAATCATACGCCACACCGCAACAGTGTGATGGAAACCTATGTGGTGAAACCCGGAGATTCGCTCTGGACCATTGCACGGTTGCATAAGGTTAAGCTAAACAATTTGATGCGACATAACCACCTTGGCCCAAAGGACACTTTGAGCGTGGGTAAGAAACTGTCTATTCCAGGCACAGGAAAAGTTAGAAAGGTCGTGCGTAAAGTTCGCTACAAAGTTCGCAGTGGTGATTCCCTGGCTCGTATAGCCAACAAGTTCAATGTCACCGTCAGTCAGATTACCAATTGGAACCGTTTGGATCGCAAGCGATTCATTCAACCTGGCCAAGGACTGTTATTGTATGTCAATGTGGTTGGGGGTTAACCGCTGATGGGTGGTGCCAAGGCTGGCCTAGAAACCTCCACTCTGTCTTCCGCACTCTGATACAAACTTTGAAAATCTAAACGAGAGCCTCGATTTGTTGTGGCACGCCGTATCTCTGCAAGCTCGGCTGCAGTAGTGGTGCTGATATCGCCCTGAACCACCCGCGTCACGGTCACTAAGGCTGCGCCCTGGAGCATCGTGACGATACCGACAGATTTACTTCCTGATGTCGGTCGAGGCAGTTCAAAAGCAGACCTTAAGACCTCTGCCGGAATGCTGGCCTCGGCAGCAGTTCGCGGACTTCTGCTGGCCAATGTAAAGCGTTTCCACTCGCTATCATATGCAGTGGCGATATCTGCCACACTGTCTCCGGCGTTAAGTTGATCAAAGCCAGTCTGCTTAGCTATCTCTATTTCGGCCAGCGCTTTTTCTGTGGTGATAGTTTCGCTTATCTGCTGGGATACCTGCTCAAACGGGATCACTTCCGGTGCATACTGTTGGTTCACTCGAACCACCAGAACCTGCTCATCACCATTCGACAAAACTTCACTATTATTACCCTTTAGAACATCTTCAGAAAACACAGCGTCCAGTACCATAGCCTGATTTAGATTGGCATCTTCTCCCGGAGAACCTTGGCTGACCCCATTCACAGAGATCGCTTGTAGCCCCAACGATACGGCAGTGCTGTCGAGGCTAAAACGTTCTTCGTAGGCACTTCGCTCTAATGCCAGAGCACGGTCTGAAAATAGCTCGGCGGCTTTATCACGGCGCACGCGAAGTTCTAGCTCATCTCTTTGCTCAGCCAGTTCGGGATACTGGCGTTGTACAATGCCATCAAGGCGTATTAAGTGATATCCAAAGGCCGACAATACAGGTGCAGAAATCGCTCCTTCTTCTGCAAGTTCCCACAAAGCCTCCTCAAAGGCCGGATCGAATATGCCCTTACCAACTGCACCCAACGAGCCTGCTTGTGCGGCGGAACCAGGGTCTTCAGAAAGTTCTTCAGCCAGGTCTGCGAATGCCTCACCAGCATTAATACGCGTACTCACCTCGGTGATCAGTTGCAACGCTTGGTCTTCGGTACGATCGTCATTCACTTGCACTAGAATATGTGAGCTATCTCGTTGTTCATCGCGAAGGGCTGCATTACGCTCTTCTTCATAAAGTGATGAGATATCATCCTCGGTGACCTCAATTTCAGAATCGTTAACTAAGTCCTGCACGTGCATAGACAAATACTGGACATCTACGGCAAGTTCCGTCATGTACTGGGTCTGATCTTCATGGTAGCGAAGTTCGATTTCCTCATCTGTCACCGTCACTCTATTACTGAAGGTTTCGATGCTCAGAGGTAGATAGGCGAGATCGCGTTTTTGGTTGAGTACTCTAACAATCTCCCCTAGCTCCCAGTCAGGCATGAACGAAGTATCGACTATACCTCCGCGCAGCTGCTCACTACTCAATGCGTTGGTAAATTCGTCAATAAAATCTACCGGGGTAAAACCTAATAACTGTAGCTGTTGGCGATAAACGGCTTCATTAAACTGGCCATCAATCTGGTACGCTTCGCTTTCCAACAGTGTTTTGTTGACAGTGTCTGGCGGTACACCGACACCCAAATCGTGCGCTGCTTGGTAGAGTACGTGGCGATTAATCAGTTGCTGCAAGGTGTATTGTTGTAACTGCAACGTGTCGATGTTACTCGGATCAAAATCTTCACCCATTTGTGCCAGCACGCGTCGGCGTTCACGCTCTGTTTCCACACCCAAGACACTTTGTGTTATCTCAAAGTCACCGACGCTGGCAATTTCTGGATCAGCGCCTAGAAATATGTTGGAGGCGCCAAAACCGAACAGCACAAGGACCAAAATTATGGCGCCTACTAATATTCTAAACCCAATACCTTGGGTTTGGTCTCGCAGTTTCTGCAGCATTTATAGTCTCAAGCTATGGTTCTGAGTGTCGCTAGCTAAAAAGACGCAAACTAAAAAGAAAAGGCGCTGTTAGCGCCTTCTCATTGCGTTGCTTGGAGCTAAATCGACAACGTATCGATCAGTTTAATGCATCCTTGAGCGCTTTACCGGCCTTGAATGCTGGCACCTTGGCTGCCTTTATTTGGATGCTTGCACCGGTTTGTGGATTTCGTCCAGTTCGCGCAGCTCTGTCTCGCACCAAGAAGGTACCGAAACCCACTAGCGACACAGACTCAGCATTTTTGAGTGAATCTGTAATCGCATCGATCGTGGCGTCCAACGCTCTACCTGCAGCCGCCTTCGAAATATCAGATGACTCGGCGATACGGTCTATTAACTCTGTCTTATTCACATTAAGCCCCTCGAGATGTGTGAAGTTCTATTCGTCTAAATTCCTGATCCCACATGAGATCCACGCGGTTTATACCAACACCATGACAACCGCGCAAGCCAAATAAAGCAAACTTGCTCAATAACCGCTAGTGGGGGCTTATTCCTGGCGCAGATGGTGCCGGCTGGGCTTCTATTGGCGTGTCGGAAGACTTGTCGTTTTGGTCTACTTCAACTAACCGTGGTTGTGGCATTCTCTCAAGCGCTATCTCTAAAGCCTCATCTATCCACTTTACCGGATGAATATTCAAATTCGATTTAACATTGTCCGGTATTTCCTTGAGATCCTTCTCATTTTCCAACGGGATGATGACATTTTTAACGCCACCTCGATGTGCTGCAAGAAGCTTTTCTTTGAGCCCACCAATGGGTAAAACCTGTCCTCGTAGCGTAATTTCGCCGGTCATCGCCACGTCGGCCTGTACCGGAATGCCGGTAATCACGGACACCAGGGCCGTACACATCCCAATTCCTGCACTTGGTCCGTCCTTTGGCGTCGCTCCTTCGGGAACGTGTACATGAAGATCAAATTTTTCGTGAAAATCTTCAGGTAAGCCCAATGCCACGGAACGGCTGCGCACGAATGTCAAAGCGGCCTGGATAGATTCCAACATGACATCGCCTAAGGACCCGGTCTTAATGAGTTGCCCCTTTCCAGGCACTGCCACGGCTTCTATATTGAGCAATTCACCACCCGCTTGAGTCCAAGCGAGGCCGGTTACGATGCCAATCTGGTTTTGTTCTTCCGCCAGTCCGTAGGAGAACTTACGCACGCCGCTGAAACCCTCAAGACCATCGCTATCGACTAAGACATCTTCAGTAGTTTTGTTTAGCGCTTGTTCTTTAACCACCTTGCGGGCTATTTTAGCAATCTCTCGTTCGAGCCCACGCACGCCTGCTTCCTTGGTGTAGTAGCGCACAATGCTCAACAATGCATCATCGGTAAGATGCAACTCGCTCGCCTTAAGGCCGTTTAGCTTAGTTTGTTTCGGCACCAGATAGCGTCGTGCAATGTTGAGTTTTTCATCTTCCGTATAACCCGGTAGACGAATCACTTCCATGCGATCAAGTAGTGCAGGGGGTATGTTCATTGAATTAGAAGTGCAGATGAAGAACACATTCGACAGGTCGTAGTCGACTTCTAAATAATGATCATTGAATGTGCTGTTTTGTTCCGGGTCTAACACTTCCAGAAGTGCACTGGCAGGATCGCCGCGGACATCCATACCCATCTTGTCGATTTCATCTAACAAAAATAGTGGGTTCGTCACACCAGACTTGGACATTTTTTGAATGATTTTACCCGGCATAGAGCCGATATAAGTGCGCCTGTGCCCCCGTATTTCGGCTTCATCCCGCACTCCCCCTAAGGCCATGCGAATAAAATTACGATTGGTAGCACGGGCAATACTCTCACCGAGACTGGTTTTGCCTACACCCGGAGGACCTACCAAACAAAGTACCGGCCCGGCCATTTTAGAGACTCTATTTTGTACCGCTAAGTACTCAATAATTCGATCTTTAACTTCTTCCAAACCATAGTGATCTTCATCGAGTATCTTCTGCGCGGCTGCTAGATCTCTTCTTATCCTGCTCTTCTTCTTCCACGGTACGTTTAAAATCCAATCGAGATAGCCTCTCACTACGGTTGCTTCAGAAGACATCGGCGGCATAGATTTAAGCTTATTTAATTCAGTATCCGCCTTTTGTTTAGCTTCTTTGTGCATCCCTGCATCGTCGATACGCTTACGCATTTCATCGACTTCACTTTTTTCATCATCGGCCATTTCATGTTGAATGGCTTTCATTTGCTCATTCAAATAGTACTCTCGCTGACTTTGTTCCATTTGTTTTTTAACACGCCCACGGATCTTCTTTTCCATTTCAAGAACATCAATTTCGCTGTCCATGAAACGCAAAACCAAATCCATACGCACCTCGAGCTCTACAGCTTCAAGTATGGCTTGCTTATCTTTGATGCTGAGTGACATTTGCGCGGCAATGGTGTCAACCAAACGAGTTGGATCGTCAATGGATGACAAGGAAGACAACACTTCTTGAGGAACCTTCTTGCTGGCCTGCACATATTGTTCAAATTGAGCTAACAATGTGCGAGACAGAGTATCTGCCTCGCGGCGGTCGAATTTTGGCTCAGCATGAATGCCAGCATCACCACTTATGAAACCGTCTCGATGAGTGATTTCAGATACGCTTGCTCTTTGCCCACCCTCGACCAGGACCTTAACTGTGCCGTCAGGCAGTTTAAGTAGTTGAAGAATGGTCGCTACAGTCCCCATATTGTACAGATCAGCTTCTTCAGGTTCCGCTATGTCTACGTCTTTTTTGGCAACCAGGAGAATCTGTTTATTGTCGGCCATTGCAGCATCTAGTGCCCGGATACTGCTTTGTGTCCCAACAAACAAAGGGTGCACGCCATGGGGATACACCACCATTTCGCGCAAAGGTAGAATGGGTATATTTTTAATCGACACAGATTCAGTCACAATTTGGCACCTCTGACCGTGAAGGTTCTAATGGGTCGCTATTTGGTCGCTAGCGATTTGTTACAGCCCGCAGTTGCGAAGTTAGATCTACTCTTCCGGAGCTGCTTTTACCTTATCGACATTTTCGTAGATAAGCATGGGTTGACTCTCGCCTTTGATGACACTTTCATCGATGACCACTTTGCTGACTAAGTCTGTTGACGGCAAATCGTACATGGTCTCAAGTAATACAGCTTCTAAGATTGAGCGTAGTCCACGGGCGCCAGTTTTACGCTGCATGGCTTTGTCAGCGATGGCTCTTAACGCATCTTCACGGAAATCAACTTCGACATCTTCCATTTCAAACAGTTTGGTGTACTGCTTGGTGAGGGAGTTTTTGGGTTCTGTGAGTATGCGAATTAAAGCATCCGCATCAAGCTCTTCCAGCGTTGCTACTACCGGCAAGCGCCCAACAAACTCTGGGATAAGACCATAACGAATGAGATCTTCTGGAGCGACATTGCGTAGGGTTTCGCCAATATTCTTCCTATCTGCTTCACCTTTCACTTGCGCACCAAAGCCAATGCCAGATTTTTCTGAACGATCACGTATGACTTTTTCCAAACCCGCGAATGCACCACCGCAGATGAATAAGATATTAGAGGTGTCTACCTGTAAGAACTCTTGCTGTGGGTGTTTACGTCCACCTTGGGGAGGGACCGAAGCGACGGTGCCCTCGATGAGTTTGAGCAGTGCTTGTTGCACACCTTCTCCTGAAACATCTCGGGTGATAGATGGGTTATCTGATTTACGCGAAATTTTGTCGATTTCGTCAATGTAAACGATCCCAACTTGAGCCCGATCCACATCGTAGTCACACTTTTGCAGCAACTTTTGAATAATATTCTCTACATCTTCTCCCACATACCCCGCTTCGGTAAGCGTGGTAGCGTCAGCTATGGTGAAGGGAACATCTAACAATCTCGCTAAGGTTTCAGCCAGTAGTGTTTTGCCACTTCCTGTAGGACCTATGAGTAAAATATTCGACTTTGAAAGCTCAACCTCGTCTTTCTTACCGTTGTAATTCAATCGTTTGTAGTGATTGTATACCGCCACCGACAACACTTTTTTTGCATGTTCTTGGCCAATCACGTACTCATCAAGAATGGCGTTGATCTCTTGCGGAACCGGAAGTTTACTAGTCTCACCAGACTGGCTGGCTTCAGAGACTTCTTCACGAATGATGTCATTGCACAGCTCAACGCATTCATCACAAATAAACACAGACGGTCCGGCAATCAGTTTTCGAACTTCATGCTGGCTTTTGCCGCAGAACGAACAGTACAAGAGTTTGCCTGAATCGTCGCCTTTGCCACTTTCGTCGGACATAGTTTCCTCGGTCTAAATTTTATATAGGTTACTTGACTACAAGCACCCATATGCACGTCACGTACCCATATTGAGCACCCAATATATACCTTGAGTGCTGATGCATGCTATTGCAACCCCACAGTGTAACCACTTTGCGCTTTTTGGTACCGGCGCTATTCCTCTTTTGCGGCTATTTCATTGCGATTTTGCTGCACTTTATCCACCAAGCCATAGTCTGCTGCTTGATCAGGACTCATCCAAAAGTCTCGGTCGGTATCCTTGGCCACGGTTTCAACTTTCTGACCGGTATGATGCGCAATAAGCTTATTTAGGCGCTCGCGCATCAGCAATATCTCTTGAGCTTGAATCTCAATATCGGCAGCGACACCGCGTGAACCACCACTGGGTTGGTGCAACATCATGCGTGAATTAGGCAATGCAAAGCGTTTTTCAACCTGACCTGCTGCCAACAGGAATGCAGCCATGCTCGCGGCTTGACCTATGCACAAGGTGCTTACATCAGGACGAATAAATTGCATCGTGTCATATATTGACATTCCTGCCGTTACCGAACCACCTGGAGAATTAATGTAAAGGTAGATGTCTTTATCAGGGTTCTCTGATTCTAAAAACAACATCTGCGCCACCACTAGGTTGGCCATGTGATCTTCTACCGGGCCAGTCATAAAGATGATGCGGTCTTTTAGCAGACGCGAATAGATATCGTAGGAACGCTCACCGCGGGCGGTCTGTTCAACCACTATGGGTACCATGAGGTTCTGTATGGGCGTCAAACTTGTGTCAAAAATGTCAGTCATTTTTAGCTGTCCCGAATCTTCTTTAAAAAAGGTTAGTGGCGTTACTAGATGTATTCTAGTCCTTACTTTGACGTTGTTTCCGTTTCTGCATCCGCATTTTGAGATTCTTCCTCCGCGATTGCTTTGCCGCTTAAGATGTCATCATAGTTAGATTCGATCTGTTCAACGCTGGCTTGAGACAATATGAGGTCAACTACCTGATCTTCAAGTACACCCATCTCAATATTCTGCATTTGTTCCGGATTACTCTTATACCAGGTAATAAACTGTTCAGGCTCTGGATATTGTGCAGACATTTCATCGAGCCTAGCGTCAACTTTTTTGGCATCTACTTCAAGTGCTTCCTTACTGATGATTGCATTAACCACGAGGCCCACTTTGACCCTTTTCTCAGCCTGGTCTTTGAATAGCTCGTCCGGTAGTTCCGGCGCCTTAGACTGCCCACCCATTTGAAACTGACCCAGCATTTGATCTTTGAGGACATGGATTTCTTTGTGCACAACGGCATTAGGCAGCTGAAACTCATGCAGCTTCTCCAATTCATCCATAACCTGCTGTTTTATTTGGTTTTTAATCGCAGAATCCATTTCTCTCTGCATATTAGATTGTACTTCAGAGCGAAATGCAGTCTCACCACCCTCCTCTACACCAAAGCCTTTAAAAAACTCATCATCAAGCTGTGGAACTTTACTTTGCTTGACTTCGTGCACGGTCACTTTGAATTGAATGGTCTTATCTTGCAGCTCCTGGGCGCGATAGTCTTTGGGAAAGGTTGCATCAAACTCCTTCGTTTCACCGGCGCGCATACCGACCACACCGGTGTCAAAGTCTTCAATCATCTGGCCTTGGCCCAGGCGAAACTCAACCCCTTCGCCATCAGTACCCGCTACTGATTCGCCCTCGGCAGTGCCCCAGAAATCTGCCTTCACCTGATCACCCTGGGCTGCTGCTCGCTCAACCAGTTCGAATGTTGTGCGCTGCTCTTGGAGGCGTTCGACCATGGCTTGCAGATCGTCATCTGTAATTTTGCCGCTGGGAGATTTTAATGAAATCTGGGCAAAGTCTGCTGTATCGATACTGGGAAATACTTCAAAGGTTGCGGTGAACTCAAAATCGATACCTGGATCCATTTTCAGAACTTCCAAGTTCGGTGAACCAGCTGGGCTCAGTGACTCTTTTTGTACTGCTTCAACAAAACTAGATTGCATGAGCTCACCAGCCACTTCAGCGCGTACTGCATTGCCATAACGTCGCCGAACTTCCTTAAGTGGCACTTTACCTGGGCGAAATCCAGATATGCGTACTTGACCACGTGCAGTTTCCAAACGTTCGGTAATTTGCGTTTCGAAATCTTC
Source organism: Gammaproteobacteria bacterium (assembly GCA_003230835.1). Classification (GTDB taxonomy): domain Bacteria; phylum Pseudomonadota; class Gammaproteobacteria; order Pseudomonadales; family Azotimanducaceae; genus UBA4421. The sequence continues at coordinate 5,928 of QIGT01000407.1, read as the reverse complement.
ACTAGGAAGAGCGATAGTTAAACGGCGTTCGAGGCCTGTCATTGTTTCAATAGATACGTTCATTTTTTTACTTGCACTGGTTTTTGCACTGCGTCGCGCACTAGAAGATTGCTAACTCGCCCCCGCAACATTTACCGATGTGTATCTCTAGACATCTATTGCTGGGACCGATGAGGAATGGGGTGGACGATGGGGTTTGAACCCACGACCGCCGGGATCACAACCCGGAGCTCTACCAACTGAGCTACGCCCACCACAGTTTCAACGGCGCGAATTATAGGCAGGTGTTGCTGTTATCGCTACTTTATATTTGCACTTGTAAGTAACACATGAGCTGTCCGGTTTAGTAACACGTAATCTGTCCAGTTTTACACAGAGTCTGAGAAGGCCTGCTGAGACGGACAGAATGGTTACAGGAGACCAGACTGATGAGATGGGAAGAAGATCCAAGAAGGGTGGATATGCAAACGATTAACGCAATCAGCGGCGGCTCGATGCGGTCTGAACTGTGTTTCTTACGGTTGGTTCGCTCAGCATTCTAAATGCTAACGAAGAGGGCCGTGGGGTGAATAACTCCTCGCGAAACTGTTCACCCGCAGTAAGTTGATATTCAACGTACTTTACTATCCGACACCTATGTCATAAATCACCTTACCTCCAGCCTAGGCGGACATAGGTCAGTCAGTAACCAAAAATACGGCCGCTCGATGGTTGGAATTGGGACCAAAGTTAGTGGTAGTCAGTTCCTCCACCCACGATTCGAAATTGGGATGCTGGTCAACCACCAGGTGCACTTCAGCACCGAAGCCGTTACCACGGGCAAGACGATCCCCAAACGGGGTGCCATCCACCCAATCCAACACAAAAAGACCGCGTGGGTGTCTGCCGGCAACCGTCTTAACGTCGACGTTTATCACGCCAACACTTGTGCCGTCCTCGGCATTACCGTTGTGTGCACTGATGGCGCCAGAAGCGCTGAATATCGATACCCCTACAGCGGGGTTCAGAAGATCATCCAATGGATTGGCACCCACAGTGCAAGGAGTATAAGTACACTTCTTTGGATTGTTGAATATTACCCACCATATCGTGTAGGCGTCACCTGCGGTTGCAACGTTAACCATGACTCGGCCTTGCAAGCGGTTCTTTGAACGAATCAGCCAGGCGGCTCCTTGTGCTGTTCCCGTATCCAGACCCACCATGTCCACGGCCTGATAAGTGTTGGCTTGATAAGTTTTTTTATTTGCTTTGGCATTATCGCTTCGCGCGGGGCTAGCCACAATGACAAGCGCGATTGCGAGCAAAAAAGTAGGCACCACTATTAATTTCACGTTCCCTATCTCCTTATGTATTTAGTAATACAAAACCCCAGCTTTCGATCGAGTAGAAGGCGGTTCTGTCGCTGAGCACAAGCTAGGTCACAACGGATAATTAGTCCTTTCGAAGTTCGGAAGAAATTCTTTTCTTATTCTTTATTGAGTGTAATCAGGTAGTTACAATGTAGATTGGATGACTGCCGCGTGACGACGTTCAATGATAAGCTTGCCTGACAAACATAAATCACAGCTTGCGTGAACGTTACCCAACAAAATTACCGTTATGAATTTGGCGAATGCGTGATCGAGCCGTACCTGAACCGGGTCTGTCGCGATGGTAAGGAGTACCAGCTGGAACATCGCGCAATTGAGACGCTGCGATATCTGCTCGACCATGCTGGAGAGATTGTCTCACCTGAAGAGTTGCTTGGTAGCGTATGGGCGGATCGAATTGTTGAGCCGAACGTCATTCACCGCAACCTATCTCGCATCCGCCACAGCCTCGGTGATGACCCCTACGTACCCCACTATATAGAAACGATTTCCAAGCGAGGATATCGAACAATTGCACCTGTTCGGAAGCTTGAGGCGGTAGACCAAGGAGATTTAAACTCGCTGAACATTGCGAAGGATGTCAGAGTGTTGCCCGAACAGGCACTTCATGATACTTCCAGCAATACACGCCGTGTGAAAACTACGTGGGCTATCGCTGTCGCAAGTTTGCTCAGCATCTTCGGTGTGTTATGGGTCAACAATGTTCTCGATAAGCAAACATTAAATGTCGACGCTGCTTATGTGGAAGCTGCTTATGTGAACGCACAGTCTGTGGTCTCTCAGACTATTTTGCATGAGCCGCCAACTAACTCTATCGCGGTCTTGCCCTTTGAAAACCTCAGCCCCAATCCCGATGATGCGTACTTTGCAGCTGGCATACACGAAGAAGTCATAAACCGTTTGTTCGGAATAAGCGATTTATCCGTAATTGCCCACACCTCAGTCCTGGGCTTTGCGGATAGTTCCAAATCCATCCGTGATATCGCATCTGAGTTGGGGGTGCAGACCGTGATGACGGGGAGTGTACGGTATGCTGCTGACCGTGTCAGAATTGCGGTCCAGTTGGTTGATGCAAACAGCACCTCGCTCATTTGGTTGCAATCTTACGAGCGTGACCTCAATGATATATTCGAGATTCAGGACGAAATTGCAGCCAACATAGCCTCACAATTGAACACCGACCTGCTCGTAGAACAACTTGCCGAGAACAAGTCGAGGAACCCCCAGGCCTATATACTGTACTTGCAAGCCCGACATCTTCTGGGTCTCGGGCTCGGGGGCGATGATGTGAATCGAATTCAGCGTGCCGAAACATTACTTGGCGAAGCACTGCAATTGGACCCAAACGACATCACAGTGATGATGGAACTTATGCGTTTGTATTTGCAGAAGGAGCAAGCGGATATCATTTCCGTAGAAAACGGCATAGAAATACGGCGAAGCATGATTCTCAGCGCTTTGGCCGTCGATCCCGATCATGCCGTTGCCAATGCGTGGCTCGGCTGGCACGCGATGTTTAGTGATGGTGATATGCAGCATGCAGCTCACCGGTACGAACGCGCAACTGCCGCAGCCCCCAGAAACGTGAACATCATCCGTAGCGCCGTCCCAGTCATGCTAAAATTCGGCAGAATCAAGGATGCTAAGATACTAGCCGAGTACTTAAAGAAACATGACCCTCTGTGTGCAATCTGTTTGGAGAATCTAGCCAAGGTATACCTGATAACCGGTGAATTCAGCGCAGCCACCGCAGCAGCGCGCAGCGCAGTGGCTCTAGCACCGCAGAACCAAAACGCCAGCGCGATACTGGGTATCGCATTGATGCTGAATCAACAAAACCAGGCGGCGTTGACTGTATTTGGACATCTCGAAAACGTTATTCGGCGCGAATATTTGAGTGCACTGACTCTCCACAACCTTGATCAAGAGACAGGTTTCACAAATTACATTACTGCTCTTATCGCCCAGCAACCAACTCACCTGCTAGCTATCGCAACCACATATGCTTGGCGAGGTGACCTCGACGAGGCATTCGACTGGCTCGACAAGACGGTTCAGGAAGGCTTTGAGCGCTACCAGCACGATGTATTTGGAGGTCCAAACGACCCCCTGCTAGAGAATCTTAAGGAAGACCCACGGTGGCAGGTCTTCCTTGAAAATATCGGTCAAGCGCCACATCAACTCGACAAATTTGACTTCGAAATAACGCTACCGGAATGATCGTAACAAAGCGATCCACAAGATCGTCGCCACATCAACCGAGATGACCGACACGCAAGGGTTGGCGCATGTGTGTCCAAGGCCATGAACTGTCTAGGGGTTCAACGAAAGGCTTTAATCAACCTAACTTTCTTATGCGGTTTCGATATATTCCCGTCCACTTCTCTCATGCACCCAGAAAAATTCGATTAGCCGACCAGCCATCTCCCGACGGTACTCCGCCTGGGTGAAACGAAGGCACCACGTTTACGTGGTTCGTTGCGGATTCTAGCCTGACCATGCGCAGGTTCATCCAATACCTATTTTAGACTGGCCACTTCAGCCGATAGGGTCGATTCTGTTTTGGTTTTAATGATTTGGTTTACACTTTCATCAAAAAGGTATGCCAGAAAATTAGACTTCATGTACTCCCTCCTTAGGAAACTCCCTGTCTATTTTTTCCAACTAACGTATTTGATTATGCGTTGTAAATTGGTTTTACTGAGATCATGAAAAAAATATTGGTAGTCGCCACTTTTGGCGTGCTCTTCTTAGCAATTTTCTTCTTTATAGCAAATAGCCAGAAACAGAATAAGTCCGCGAACGAGGGCGATGCGATAGACACCATAAAAAAGGAGGCCTTTTCTATGCATTCAGACCAATCTGGGTCTGCGGAAAAATTCAATGCCGATGTGAAAGAAAATTCTACTAAACCAGAATCTGTACAGATACAGCCGGGTTCTGGATCGATAATAATTGGCTTCTTACATTTCGATGTTACTCTAGATGAAGTCTTCGAAATTAACGATTGGCTGAAGAGTCAAGGGTTTGGGTTCCAGCTAAATCTCGACGGCAACAAGTTCGAAAAAGCTCCAAACACAAGTTACGAATCATACGATGTTGGTACGCTGGTAGACCTTGCGGAATCTGACTCTTTAGCCAACTTAGAGCTTGGGGAGCGACTTTTCGACAACGAAGGCCCTGATTCTGGCGCAGAGCCCTACCTAATTCGTTCTGCAGCGGATGGATATGCTCTTCCTCTGAGGGTTTTACCAAAATTGTATTTATCAAGGTCATCGAAGCTGCGGAGAAGTAACGATCGTGAGGGTATGCGCGAGAATCTGATCGAGTCGTATGCTTGGGATCATGTGGTAAACCTTCGCTTCTTTGATAGCCGCGAACAGGTTGATGACAACAGATCGTGGATTCTGGAAGAATACAGAGACGATCTCACCGAAATTAAAGAAGAAGCTTACGAACGGGCGCGTGATATTTATACAAAACTACAGGCAACGCGCAGAGAACGAGGTAAAGGTGAGTTTAATAACTACATGCCCGAGGTTTACCGCGAAATGCTGCTAGAATCTGGATCATCAGGAATTTAGCTGGTCTTACGCAAATAGCACTCTAGTTGCGGTCGCGAGATATCCAGAATAGCAACTCTACCGCTGACTGGCCCTGACACCACAGCAACGTTTACGTAAATCAAAGCGGGAATAAGAGTGAGTAAAAGAATTGGTTAGGTATATTGCAAGACAAGTTGCCGAACGCGGCTCGGAGAAAGCTCTAGTAGACGAACAGGGTTCAACGACCTGGCAAGTACTAGATCAGCGAGTGAATCAATTGATTGCGGCCATGCGCAATGCAGGCCTACAGGCCGGCGATGTCATTGCTGTGTTTGCCGGGAACTGTCGCGAATATTTCGAAATTATGACAGCCGCAGGACACTGCGGCATTTATTATGTTCCAGTAAATTGGCACTTTACCACAGAAGAGCTGCAGTACGTCGTGGATGATGCCGACTGCAAGATGTTGTTTGTCGAAGGACAGTTTGAGCAGACTACCAGCTCCGTTATCAGCCACAACAACAAACCTCTTCTGCGCATTGGCGTGCGTTGCAATAGCAGTGATTTCACTGGCTATGAAAGTTTCATAGCGCAAGGCTCAATCGACGAGCCGGAACAACAAACTCTGGGTGGGCCAATGTTTTACACCTCGGGAACAACAGGCCGACCCAAGGGGGTTCGGTCTAGTACCTTCGGTGAATCCGTCCCTTTGGAGGTGATGGACTTGATGGTTGCTGGGTTGACGGGAATGCTGAGTATTCCAGATCACGGTTGTACCCTTGTTTGTGGTCCAGTCTATCACTCCGCGCAATGGGCCTTCTCCTTCATACCTCTCATGAACGGCAGCCAGATTGTTATGCGGCACAAATTTGATGCGGCAGAAACACTCAACATCATCGATGATCACAAAATAACAAACGTACATTTAGTGCCCACCCAGTTTAGACGGCTGTTGCGCCTAGATGATGCCACCAAAGGAGCGTTTTCCGGTGATTCATTGGAGGTGGTATGGC
>QIGT01000440.1 GCA_003230835.1 Gammaproteobacteria bacterium | reverse complement strand
AGTTCGGCTGCCTTGCGCTGGTTGTGTTTGGCATGGTCCATCACCTTTTCGATTAGGCCAACTTCATATTCAGCAATGTGCTCCTTCAAATCTATTGGGAACGCGGGGTTGGGCAGGTTGGCAACTCTATCCGCACGATCCGCACGCGCGCTCACGGGCCGATAGGGTGAGTCGAAGGGGTCAAATATAATATCGCTGACCATCTCGCCGGGTTCAGTGCGATAGACACAACGTTCTACAACGTTTTTCAACTCTCGTACATTACCTGGCCAGGCGTGTGCGTTGAATCTTTGAATAACTTCTGGGGTAAAGCCGGGAAAGTATTCACGGTTCAGCTCCTTGGCCATGCTGATGGCAAAAAATTCAGCCAGAATCTGGACATCTTCTTCGCGTTCGCGCAGCGGTGGGAGTGTGAGAACGTCAAACGCGAGGCGATCGAGCAGGTCTGAGCGAAATTTCCCTTGGCTAGCTAAAGCGGGTAAGTCTTCGTTTGTGGCGGCGACAATACGAACATCACAGGTGAGCGTTTTACTGCCACCAACACGTTCAAACTCTCCATATTCAATAACACGCAATACCTTTTCTTGCACCTGCATGGACGTGTTGGCCAATTCGTCGAGAAATAGCGTTCCACCGTGTGCGCGCTCAAATCGTCCATGGTGCACCTTGGTCGCGCCGGTGAAGGCGCCTGCCTCATGACCAAAAAGCTCGGTTTCCAACAGTGATTCCGAAATAGCTGCACAGTTCATTTTTATAAACTGACTTTCCCATCGGTTGGAAAGATAGTGCAATCTTGATGCAATCAACTCTTTTCCCGTGCCACGTTCGCCAACCACCAGTACCGGCTTTTCTAACGGTGCAATCAGTGATACCTGCTCAAGGGTACGTAAAAAGGCGGGAGATTCGCCAAGTAATCTTTCTACTTCTGTGCGCATGAGGAATATGACCAATATTTGGTTAGAACAACTATAGATGTTTTGCTGCAAAGCTGCTCATCAAAATTTGGGATTCTAAAACTTCATAATTATCAAATAGTTAAAGTATTTTTGTGTTGCTATACGAAGCTGGCACGGAACATGTATTACTGAAGGTGTAGTAAACGTGCAACACCTGATCTGAAGGTTTGCGAATAACAACCCAATAACGGAGGCATATGCGGAGATGAGTATCTTTTCACGTATGACAGATATAATTAATTCTAACCTTAACTCCATTTTGGATAAGGCTGAAGACCCTGAGAAAATGGTCCGTCTTATCATCCAGGAAATGGAAGAGGCCTTGGTCGAAGTACGCAGTACCTCCGCTCGGGCTATCGCCGATCGCAAAGAATTGGGTCGGCGCAAAGAATGGCAGGAAGCCGAGGCGGACTCGTGGGAGCGTAAGGCTGAAGTAGCGGTTCGTAAAGAGCGCGATGATCTCGCTCGAGGCGCGCTGGCAGAATCGAATAAAGCTCGGGAGGCGGTCACTGTTTTAAGTGAAGAGTTGCAAGCCTTGGAAGAAACCTTGGCTAAACTCAGTACCGATGTGGGCGCATTACAGGCTAAAATTAAGGATGCTAAGGCTCGCCAAAATGCCATTATCATTCGCGGCCAAGCAGCCCAAACTCGTCTAGGTGTGCGTCGCACTTTGAGTGATCACAATATAGATGATGCGATTGCTCGCTTTGAGCTGTACGAGCGTAAGATTGATGATCTTGAAGGTGAAATCGAGGCGCACGATATGGGTCAAAAGACCTTGTCAGATGAAATCTCCGATTTAGAAACTGATGAGGGTTTAGATGAGCAACTCAGCCAGTTAAAAGTGAGATTAACCAACAAAGATGCACCGAGCTCGGTCACTGCCGGTTCAATCAATAAAAATAGCAACAGCTAGGAGCCCTTATGGACGGCATGGTCGTCGCATTCTTCGTCCCGACTGTACTCTTTATGGTCGTCGTCGCCCCCGCTTGGTTGTGGATGCACTACCGCAGTAAGCAGCAGGTGCAAAGCGAATTGTCGCAAACAGAACGGATGAATCTGGAAACGCTGGAGTTGCAAGCAGAACGAATGCTTGAGCGCATAGACACGTTAGAAGCAATCTTAGATGCGCAAACGCCGCAATGGCGAAAACCAACACCTCCGGAATAGTTAGGGAGCAACATTGAAAGATCGAGATTCACAAGGTGGTCAACGACACAATACGTCAGCGCACTCCAACGAGTTTTCTGTGGCGGTGAGTCGACTAGAGAAAGCGGTTCAAGATTTGCTGTCCGCCACTACGGGTCAAATATCTGAACGGGCAACCAGCCTGTTGGATGACACCAGTAAGAGACTCGAATCAGAATTACGCCTGAATAGATTCGGTGGGAGCAGTGATGAATCTGAACATCGACGCTCACGACGTAGACGTCGCCATCGTCATCGCCATAAGTTCAGTGATACGGCAGAGCGGTATCGTAGTAAAAGACGGGGCTTATCTCGCAGCAAGTCAGATCATAAGATTGCGGGTGTCTGTGCCGGTATAGCACGTCATTTTGGAGTTGATACATGGATGGTACGTATCGGTGCGCTAACCGGCCTAATATTTTTGCCCGGTATTGTATTCCCTGCGTATTGGATCGCCTACTTTGTTATGGGTGCTGAGCGTGTGCCAAAGGGCAGTTCGCAAGAACCGCTACAAGAGCATCAAAAGACGCATCCCGAAAGGAATAAGCGTGTGCGAGGGGTGTCGCCAGACGCTGCTCAGATATTGAATCCAAGACTGAGTCTTCGACATACCAGCGAAGATTTTAGTCAAGCAGAGTTACGCTTGCGTCGTTTGGAGTCGTTTGTTACCTCTGATCAGTATGAATTGCATAAAGAGTTAACGAAGATAGAAAGGGAGGAGGGTGTTCGCTGATGCAGGCTTATTTATTACCTAACATGCAATTTCTTCAATTCAGAATTCTGCTTGCGCTGGCAGTTGGCTTTGTATACTTAGGCGCAATGACATTGGCGCTTGCCCAAAGCCCACTCCAAAATACCCAGCTTGAACCTCAGCTTGAAAAAGAGCGCGGCGATTCACAAGTAGTAGAGTGGGTATTTGAAGTGCCCCCTTACGAACGCATTTATACCACGGGCACCTTTGATCTGGTGTTACGCCAAAGTGATGTGCTCTCCGTACAAGCCCGGGGGCTTCCTGACGACATCGGCAACTTACACATTGAGGTCGTCGATGGGGTTTTGTATATCGATAGCCAAATTGGTGGCGTGCGACCATCGCCTTTACGAGTAGAGTTGGAGGTGAAACAGCTCAAGGAAGTGGTGACCTTTGGTCCAGTGCGGGTCATCGGCCATGGTTTACAATCTCCCAGGTTAACCCTCGAAGGTAAGGGCGCTGGTAGCTTCGCGTTGTCTGCACTTGATGTAAACGAGCTAACCGTTGTTGGCAGTGGTGAAACGTATTTTTCGTTGAGTGGCGTGGTGCAACACCAAGTGGTCGATCTCGCAGGTATAGGTCGATATAGAGCCGGCGCGCTGGCCAGTAAAACCTCCCAGGTGAGTGTGCGTGGCAATGGCTGGGTTGATCTACAGGTTGCTGAATTACTGGACGTTAATATTTTGGGTGCTGCTCAGGTAAACTACAGCGGAGCGCCCTGGGTGCTACAACAAATTTTAGGTTCCGGAGTGGTGCAGCGACTGTTTTAGTCGCTGCTCGTCGGTGCCACAGCATCTCACCGGAATTAGATCATCAACATCATAATATAGGAAGGTCGAATGGACGTATTTTCAATGGTTGCCTTGATTGTCGCGGTCAGTTGTGGCGCTGGTATGTATAACAACTACCTAAAAACAAAGCGTCTACGCGGTGATGTTGATGGCATAGAGCAATATCAGGAAGAAATCGATGACCTGCGCGGGCGAATAGAGGTGTTGGAAAAAATCGTCACCGATGAGAAGTATGAGTTGTCTCGCCAGCTCAAAGAATTGGAGCGCTAGTTCTGTAAACTAAGTAAACGATCGGGGTGGTCGGTGAAAACTCCGCTCGCGCCCCAGCTTCTGAGCTGCATGGCTATTTCTAACGAGTTTACTGTATAAACGAATACCCGATACCCGTGGCTGCGGATACTTTGAATTCTTTTTTTGTTCGCGCTTTTTACCGATATATTCACCGCGAAAGCATCCAGTCGCTTCGCCGTAAGGTGAAATTCCTCTACCCACCGACCATACAATGGTGCGACCGCTGTGTGGAGATTGACCGATCTGAACTCGCTAAGCAGTGTGTGATTGAAGCTGGAAACCAATACCGGAAAATCGCTTGGCTGTTTCGATAAATGTTTTAAGTAGTGCGCCACTGGCACCGCAGTCCCCAGGCCTTTAAGTTCAATATTTATGGCGATTGTTTCTGCTTGACGAGATGCGAGGTCGAACACCTGGGTCAACTGTGGAATGGATTCTCCATCACCGGCATCAATATAGGCTAGGTCTTGCACCGCTAACGCAGCGACTGTTCCGCTGACATTGGTCGTTCTGTCCAGTGTATCGTCGTGGATCACACACAGGTTAGTCCAGTCTTCGACCAGTGAGTCGGTGGGTGAGAGGCAGTGGACATCGAGTTCTATCATGGTGCAGCCAAGCTCGAAGGCCAGGGAGAAGCTTTTTAGGGTATTTTCTGGAGCGATACCTGCAGCGCCCCGATGTCCAATGATTGTAAATTTGTCACCGATATGACGGTTTAGTACATCGCAGATGATATCAACCTATGAGCTAATGCCGGGAGACTGATAGAATACCCGCCATGAGCTATGAAGTGTTAGCAAGAAAACTACGACCCGCAGGTTTTGATGCCTTAGTTGGCCAAGACCACGTGGTGCGGGCATTGCGTCACGCCTTAGATGCGGGGAGATTGCACCATGCCTATCTATTCACCGGTACACGCGGCGTAGGCAAGACGACAATTGCTCGAATTGTCGCGAAATCTCTTAATTGCGAGAAAGGTGTGAGTTCTTCTCCTTGTGAAAGCTGCTCAATATGCATTGAGGTTAAAGAGAACAGATTTATCGATTTGATTGAAGTAGATGCCGCTTCACGTACCGGCGTGGACGACACCCGAGATCTGCTAGAAAATGCTCAGTATCTGCCGACGCGGGGACGCTACAAAGTATTTCTCATTGATGAAGTGCATATGTTATCTACCGCTAGTTTCAATGCATTGCTGAAAACGTTGGAAGAGCCACCAGAACATGTGAAGTTTCTATTGGCTACCACCAACCCCAAAAAGGTACCGGTTACTGTGTTGTCGCGGTGTTTGCAGTTCCAACTTAAGAACATCGCTACCTCCAGCATCAGTGAATACTTGCAAGATATCCTCACAACTGAGGGCATTGAGTTTGAAACGGGCGCTTTAGATGTCATCGCGCGTAGCGCCAGTGGAAGTATGCGCGACGCTTTAAGTCTTACCGATCAGGCTATTTCCTACGGCCAGGGTACGCTAAAGCAAAATGATGTCATTGAAATGCTGGGTGTAGTTGGAACCAGTGAGGTCAGCAGCCTTATCGATGCGATTGCAAATGGCTCGGCCAGCACCCTGATGGATTTGAGTGGCTCACTTGCGCAGCGCAGTACCGACTTTTCAGATGTATTGAAAGGTTTGTTAGAAGAATTCCATCGGCTGGCTGTGCAAGCCGCTGTATCTGATCAAGCACAACTGTTTTCGGCAGAAGAATTGCAGCTCTATTATCAAATTGCACTAATTGGCCATAAAGACCTCGCCATTGCGCCAGATGAGCGCAGTGGTTTTGAAATGACTTTACTGCGCATGTTGGCGTTTGCGCCGGATGCAAGTTCTACTGTGCCACCTCGCGCTGCAATCACCAAGACCTCCACCGGTGAGGTTAAGTCACGCAAGCAGCCGCCCGCTGTTGCCCCTATGCCGGATAGTATGCCGGATAGTATGCAGGATAGTACGAAAGTAAAAATGCTCGAAACAGGGGGCGAGCTGGCAGACCAGTGGTTGGCAATCGTAGACCAACTCTCAGTGGGAGGTGTTGTTAAGATGATCGCTGAAAACTCGGTATTGATTGGTTTTGAGCTCCCCTGCATTGAGATTCTTCTCGACCAAGAACACGATACATTGCTCAACGATACGCAACAGCGACAGCTGACTCGAGCATTACAGGAGAGTTGTGGATGTGAGGTCAAGCTCACCTTGTCCGTGGGTACCCTGCCTACCGAAAGTCCAGCACAGCGAAGGGTTAGAGAAGCCTTAGAACGACAGGCGCGGGCTGAATCTGTTATTCAACAAGATACTGTTGTCAGTGGATTGTTATCAGAGTTCGATGGCCGAATTGATGAAATTCGTCCGGCTTAAAATCGGACTTCAATCTAAATGTGGAGGAAAAGAGGCTGATGAAAGGCATTGGTGATTTGATGAAACAGGCACAGCAGATGCAGAGCCGTATGCAAGAAGCCCAAGCAGAAATGGCGAACATCGAGGTCCAAGGCGAGAGTGGCGCTGGCATGGTCAAAGTAACCATGAATTGTCGATATGAAGTGAAGCGCGTGGAGATTGACAGCAGCCTAATGCAAGAAGACAAAGAGGTACTTGAAGATTTATTGGCCGCAGCTTGCAACGATACAGTGCGTAGGGTTGAAAAAACCCAAGCCGAGAAGATGTCAGATTTAACCGGCGGTATCAACTTACCCTTTGGTGGTTTCCCCACTTAATGTCAGTCATCGATACTTTAATCGAGACCTTGCAAGTACTGCCTGGGGTTGGACCGAAGTCTGCCCAACGAATGGCATTACACCTGCTGCAGCGCGAGCGCAAGGCCGGGGTAGACTTAGCCCAAGCCTTGCAGCAGGCGATGCTAAAGGTGCAACAGTGTCAGGCATGCCGGAATTTAACCGAGCAACAGATCTGTAGAATCTGTCGCGACCCGGGTCGCGACGCTAGCTTGTTATGCATAGTGGAATCTCCTGCAGATATTATTGCCATCGAACAGGCGGGTGGCTTCAAAGGATTTTACTACGTGTTGAATGGCCGACTCTCGCCTTTGGAAGGCATAGGTCCCGAGCAATTGGGCCTCGATCAACTCATGGACCGTATTCACGAATTGAGGCCTAAAGAATTGGTGCTGGCGACTAATCCAACAGTGGAAGGTGAGGCGACAGCACACTACATCGTGCAACTAGCACAGGGATTAGTCGAGCGCATGAGTCGCATTGCACACGGTGTCCCCTTGGGTGGGGAAATAGAATATATAGACGGAGGCACCCTGGCTCATGCTTTGCAAGGACGGCGAACTATCAATTAACCGGGTCGAAAGCGATCAAGCTCTCGCGGACGCTGTAAGCTCATGGCAGCCTCGTATTGGGCTAGATACTGAGTTCATGCGTACCAGCACTTTTTACCCGCTACCTGGTTTGTATCAGATTGCTTCAGGCGATAGAGTTTACCTGTTGGATCCGCTATCGATCACCGATTGGACACCTTTTATTGCGTACCTCGAAGATCCGGCCACGACTAAAATTATGCATGCTTGTCTTGAGGATCTTGAACTCATTAATCACCACTTAAATGTGGTGCCGATCAACGTGTTTGATACACAGTTTGCTCAAGCATTCCTCTCTCAGGACTATAGTTTGAGTTATGCAGCGCTTTTGCAGAAGAGAATAGAAGTGTTTATCAACAAGCACGAGACGCGGTCCGATTGGTTGCAGCGTCCCCTAACAGACCAACAAATTAACTATGCGGTTGAAGATGTAGTGTATTTGGAAGCCCTATATTCTGGCTTGTCGAGTGATCTTTTAGCAGCGAACAAGCAAGCTTGGTTTGAGCGGGAGATGACCGCGCGTTGCGCTTACCGGCCAGGAGACCCACAGTATTACTACAGGAATTTGAAGAAAGCCTGGCAGCTAGACTCTCATCAGCTGGCGACCTTACAACGGCTGTGTGCTTGGCGTGAAGAAACGGCGCGCCGCGAAAATGTGCCAAGAAACCGAGTGGTATGGGACGACCATTTGTATGAATTTTCTACCAAAGATGATCTGAACCAAGACCATGTGTTCATGCTATTGCCGAGGGGGGTTGCGCGAAAATACTGCGATGGTTTGCTGGGCGCGCATCAATCGTCTTCTACGCAACAACCCCAGGCACTCGCACGTCCGTTGACTTCTAAACAAGGTGCAACGGTCAAGGCATTACGTAGTATCGGTGTTGACGTTGCCCAACGAATTGAAATGGCACCAGAACTTATCTGTCGAAAGAAAGACCTTGAAGAGTGTGTGCGATACTTTGGAGCGCAAAAAACGCTGTCACCTCACTATCAGGGGTGGCGAGCAGACTTGGTTCAAACTGACTTTCTGCAGGTCTTAAATGGCTCTTGAGGTTGTTGAAGTTAATGTTTATCGAAGTGCTAAACGTGCGGACACTTATGTTTACATACCGGTAGATGGAGAATTTGAGAACTTGCCAGAAGCTTTTAAATCTCACTTTGGTCAGGCCACAATGATTTTGCGATTTCTTCTCGATGCGAACAAGCCTCTGGCCCAGGTTCAGGCGGCAGATGTTCTTCGAGCCATTGCGGAGCAAGGGTTCTATGTGCAACTTGCCGCTGTAGATGCTGATATTTATCCGCGCTAATGGAAAAATTCTGGCAAACAAAATCTCTGCAAGAAATGTCTCAATCTGAATGGGAGAGCCTGTGTGATGGTTGTGCACGGTGCTGCATGATCAAATTGGAAGATGAAGATACCGCTGAAGTACACTACAGCGCACTGGTGTGTGATCTTTTGGATATTGAGGGTTGTCGATGTACCGACTATCCCAACCGGCACACTAGGGTGACGGATTGTGTTGTGTTAACCCCTGCCAGATCAGTCGAGTTCAGTTGGCTGCCGAAAACTTGTGCTTATCGTACACTAGCAGAAGGGCGTCAACTTGAAGCGTGGCATCCTTTGATTTCCGGTACCAACAGCTCTGTGCATGCGGCCAATATTTCGGTAAGGGACAAGGTTATTCACGTCGGACAAGTTCATCAAGACGAACAACAGCGCATGATCGTGAAATGGGTTGAGCAATAGTTGGGTATGAGTTGAAGCGGGCAGGGTATTTTGAGTCACTATAATATTGCATGGATAGTCGTAGGGGTGTGCGGATTGTTGGGTGGTGCCATCACCTACCATCTCTTGCGTCGCACCAGCTGGCATCTGTTACGTATGCTATGTGTTGCCTTACTCGTGACCGTATTCGTCGTGCCTGCACCTGTGCCAGGGTACGAAGGCATGGTAGCGCCAGCCTTTGTTATAGCCATATTTGAAAGTTTCTTTCAAACAGATGGCAAGCCAGCGGCGAGCCTAAGGATATTAGGTCTTGCATTATTGTGTGTTGGTGCGATTTGTTCTCTGAGCTACTACTTTTTCGTTTTGAAGAAGCGAAATAAAGCCAGTTCCAGCGATTAACCCCACGAATTCGTAAGCGCTGCTAGACTTTAGTAAGCGCCACTTCATTCAGCATGGAAGCTGAACCTTGTGCCTATGGTTAAATTCAGTTTTGTTACCCTTATCGCTGTGCTCTGTGTCGCACCAATATGCGCTGTTCAAGCGGCAAAAATGCCGGTGCCGGCATTGCTGCCGGTAGATGTGCGCATTGTTGTGGATGTATCAACCCATACACCAGCAGCTAAGTTTGATATGAATCGCCAAGGTTTAGAGCTGTTGGTGCAGTCGCTTCCGGATTCAGCCAAGGCTGGTGTTTGGACTTTTGCTCACGTGACTCGTCTGGTTGCGAATTACGGCCCGGCGGATATGTTGTGGAAGCAGATAGCAGCCATACATGCGCGCAACCTTAAGCAAACGAGTCGTTCATCAGTGTTGGCTGACGCGTTGCGGGTAGCGACTTGGGATATGTTGGACTCTGATCGTGGTGTGTCTCATGTCGTGGTTTTTTCTGATGGTCATATGAGTAAGGGTCGGGGCGACAAACATGTCGACAAAACCCGAGACAGCTTACTCCAGGAATGGGCTGCTCAGCTAAAACTTGCCCGTGTAGTGGTTCACACGGTGGTTACCGGGGAAGAGGGTGATGTGGACCTGCTACGTCAAATCGCGCATTTAAGTGGTGGTACCCATCAGCGTGTCGACAACATTGAGCAAATGCAGAATTTTGTCCTCGATGTACTTCAGTTTGCGCAGTTACAACCACAAGCAGTGGTTGATGATTCCGGGCGTTTTCAAATAGCACCGGGTGCCGAAGTTCTCTCCTTGATGTGGCTGCGACAAGATGCAGATGTCATACAACCTACTTTATTGCGGCCAGATGGGACACGCCTGAGTCGATACACACCATTAGAAAAAGGGCGCTGGCTGCTGGCCGAACGCTTTGAAATGGCCAGTATAGAAGAGCCCCAACCTGGTTGGTGGCAGGTGATGGGTGCACAGCCGCAAAAAATAGCTGTTTTTGGTGAAATAGACATCCTTATTGAAGGCCTGGGAAGTACTGTGGTTCCCAGCGTCGAAAGCTCAGCCCTGATTAAACTCTATAGTGCCGGAGAGCATATTGAGAACACCGACTTTTTGGACCTGTTGAGTGTACGGGCTTGGTTAAATAGTGAGGATGAACGAGTTTCGTTGCCGGTGGATCGAGTGGGGACTGGGTTTGAAGCATTCTTCGTCAGCTTACAAGATGGGAGCCATGATCTTGAGGTACAGATTATAGCGCCGACATTTGCTCGTCAGATAAAATATCCGTTTGCAGCCACAAATCCGATAAAGGTGGAAATTGTCGAAAATCAGGCGGGAGAAGCAGTCGCTTGGGTACACTTTAGTCATGCGGACGTTGATTATCGCAGCGTTAAAAGTACCGCTAAAGTGCGTAAGCCACCGAAGGTGGGGTCGTTGGTGCCGGGTATAAAGTTACCCGCTGGCTTGTGGCAAATTCCGATAAATGAGACCGAAGGAATCATCGAAATTTCTTTCTCTATGTCCGGTAACTCGTTGAATAAAAAAGGATATTTTTTAAAGACGAGACCAATAACCCTAACCTTGCCGTTACAGGAAAACGTTAAACACGTGTACCGCTTCGATGCGAAAGGTAATTTAATCGCGCGCCCTGAGCCCATTGAATTAGCCCCTGTGTCTAGCAATGCGGGCTCTGCGCAAGGATTAGCCAGCACCCAGGATCCTGCGCCAAGCCAACTGCCCCAAGCAGCTATTCGAACCTCACCGACCTCTAATGCTCAAGGAGCTTCTGCAACATCGGCAATATCGGCAACATCGGCTACCAAGGTGCGGCTTTTACCCTTGTGGTTCGCTGGCTTGATCGCTGCCATCAATTTGGGCTTAGGTGCTCTTATTTGGTGGATGTTTCGCTGCGCACCACTTGGCTTTGAGTTGCGTCAAGGCGAAATAGAGGCTACATAAAGACGAGCTGCATCCCACCAACAAGCTTAGTTTCACTTGCGCGGCATCCGCCGCCTGATTAAAGTAGTCCGCTTTGCTTTTGTAGTAAGGCGGCTGGCAATAAGCAGGCCGACGCGTAGGCGTACTGCGCGATCAAAAGCTCGAATTTTAGCAAGCGGAACATTTAATGATTTTTGATAGCACCGAACAATATATTTCGACTGACGAACTGAGTATGGCCGTGGACGCAGCAGTGAAGTTGGAACGTCCTTTGTTGATCAAGGGCGAGCCCGGCACCGGAAAAACCATGTTGGCAGAGCAAGTGGCGCAGACCCTCAACATGGAGTTGATCGAGTGGCACATCAAGTCGTCTACCAAGGCCATCAATGGGCTGTATGAATACGATGCGGTCTCACGCTTGCGGGATTCGCAGTTGGGTGATGAGCGGGTAAAGGACATTCGAAATTACATCAAGAAAGGTAAGCTTTGGGAAGCCTTTGATTCCGAACAACGAGTTGTGCTTCTGATTGATGAAATCGATAAAGCAGACATTGAATTCCCCAACGATTTACTACAAGAAATTGATCGAATGGAGTTTTTCGTCTACGAGTTGAACGAGACGATTAAGGCTAAGAAACGCCCCATAGTCATTATTACCTCCAATAATGAAAAAGAGCTACCGGATGCATTCTTACGACGCTGCTTCTTCCACTATATTAATTTTCCTGATCGGGAAACCATGCAGCAAATCATAGATGTGCATTTCCCATCGATCAAACAAGATCTAGTTAAAGATGCGATGGAAATCTTTTTTGATGTTCGCAAAGTGCCCGGGTTGAAGAAGAAACCTTCAACATCTGAACTAATTGATTGGTTAAAACTGTTGATGGCAGATGATATTCCAGACGAAATTCTTACCAACCGCGATCCTAGCAAGGCGATTCCTCCCTTGTACGGTGCGCTGGTTAAGAATGAGCAGGATGTGCACCTGTTGGAGAGGCTGGCATTTATGAATCGTCGAGATAGCCGGGGGTAACGCGTGTTAATTAACTTTTTCCTTACTCTACGTAAGTACAAAGTTCCCGTTACCACACGTGAGCTCATGGACTTGTTAAGAGGTTTGAAATACGAATTGGTATACGCCAACGTAGATGATTTCTATTTGCTCAGTCGAACTGCGTTGGTTAAGGATGAGAAAAACTACGATAAGTTTGATCGTGCTTTCAGTGCCTATTTTAAAGGTTTAGATGACTTAACAGGCTTATTAGAGTCACTGATTCCCGACGAATGGTTGCGAAGAGAGTTTGAGAAATCCCTGTCGCCTGAAGACTTAGAACATATCGAGTCGCTGGGTGGCTTAGAAAAGCTAATTGAAGCCTTTAAAGAGGCTAAAGAGGCTGCGGAGAAGAAGGCTCAAGAAGGCAAGGATGGCAAAGAAGGCGATGAAGGTAATGCAGATCGCCAAGGTAAGAATGGACCTGGCGGTTTAGGCAAAGGCAAAAAGAAAAAAGCCAAGAAGGTGTGGGATCAGCGCCAATATAAGAATCTCGATGATTCAGTCGAGTTAGGTACGCGCAACATCAAAATTGCTTTGCGACGCCTGCGCAAATTTGCTCGAACCGGTGTAGAAGAGGAACTAGATCTAGACCACACGATTCGTTCGACAGCACACAACGGCGGCATGTTAGACATCAAGATGCGCCCAGAACGTAAAAATACAGTTAAGGTTTTGCTGTTTTTGGATATCGGTGGCTCCATGGATGCTCATGTTAAGTTGTGTGAAGAATTGTTTTCTGCCACACGCACTGAGTTTAAGCACATGCAGAGCTTCTACTTTCATAACTTCATTTACGAATCGGTTTGGAAGGACAATCGTCGACGCATGAATGAACGGATATCAACTTTTGATGTGTTGAACAAATATGCTCATGACTACAAGGTGGTTTTTGTCGGCGATGCGACCATGGCGCCCTATGAGATCACTCATGCAGGTGGCAGTGTGGAGCATTGGAATGAAGAACCGGGTGCCTCTTGGATGGAGCGATTTACGACAGTCTATGACAAGCTGATTTGGTTAAATCCAACACCTCAAGAAACATGGGAATATTCTTCTTCGGTGACGATGACCCAGAATTTGGTGGAGGGAAATATGTTTCCACTGACGGTCAAAGGACTCGAAGAAAGTATGAGCGTACTATCGAAGTAGGATAACAGCTACTTGTAAAAAGAAACGGCCGGTTCACCGGTCGTTTTGCGATTCGAGTGTCTGATGTTGCAATAGCCATGACAAAATCATCAAGCCCCTCATTGCGTACAAAGCGTAACGATGTAGTTATGCGTAAAGACCGTCATAGGCAGCGTCAGGGCCAGTTGTCGCAGAAGCAAATTGCAGCCTCAGTAGAGTTACGCAAGCGACGTGCCCAAGCGAGGCTCGATCTCGACCTCAGTTTGCCGGCGCAGCTCCCGCTCAGCGCCCACGCTGAAGAAATCTCTGCTCTGTTGGTTAAACATTCTGTCATTATCATTGCTGGCGAAACTGGTTCCGGCAAAACCACTCAAATTCCAAAGCTCTGTTTGCAGTTAGGCTTAGGTGAGGGTGGCATTATTGGTCATACGCAGCCGCGTCGACTTGCGGCACGCACAGTATCCCAACGAATCGCACAAGAGGTGGGGTGTGAGTTAGGCCGTCAGGTTGGTTATGCCATACGGTTCAGTGACCAGGTGGGCGATGATACACTGGTTAAAGTGATGACAGACGGAATTTTGTTAACTGAGATCAGACGAGATCGTTTTTTGGATCAATACGATGTCATCATCATCGATGAAGCTCACGAACGTAGCTTAAACATAGATTTTCTGCTCGGCTACTTAAAACGTCTGTTGGTTAGGCGTCGAGATTTAAAGGTGATTGTTACCTCTGCAACCATTGATGTTGATCGCTTTTCAAAGTTTTTCGATAATGCACCGGTGGTTGAGGTAGGCGGAAGAACCTATCCTGTGCAGACTAACTATATGGAAGCCTCGGGTGACCTCGTTGGTGATGTCGGTGATGCACTAGAGGCAATAGAGTGCTCTAAAACCAACGGCTCACTTCAAGCGCGAGATGTGTTGGTATTCTTTTCCGGCGAGCGGGAAATCTTTGAAGCTGCGAAAACACTGCGCCAGCGTTTCTCTGAAAGGTTTCAGATATTACCTTTGTATGCGCGCTTGTCTTTTGCGGAACAGAGGAAAATATTCGAACCGAGTAGCTCTAAACGTCGGGTGATATTGGCCACCAACGTGGCGGAAACTTCGATAACCGTGCCTAACATTGGTTTTGTCATTGACCCCGGGTTTGCGCGAATCAATCGATACAGCTATCGGTCAAAGTTACAGCGTCTGCCTATCGAACCCGTATCACAAGCCAGTGCGAACCAACGCCAAGGACGCTGCGGGCGAGTAGCCCCCGGGGTTTGTTTTCGTCTTTATGATGAAGTAGATTTTCTATCCCGACCAGAATTCACTGACCCCGAAATTCGGCGAGTGAATTTAGCCTCAGTGGTATTGCAAATGCAGGCATTCAAACTGGGTGATATCAATACCTTCCCATTTTTAGATCCACCCGAACCTGCAGCCGTTAAAGATGCGATGTTACTGCTGTCAGAGCTACAAGCGCTGTCTGAGGCGAAGTTAACTGCCCATGGCCAAGCCATGGCGCGCATGCCTATCGATCCTCGGCTGGCACGTATGTTGATTGAAGCGCACAAACAGGGCGCGGTATCTGAGATAACCATATTGGTATCCGCTTTGGCGGTTCAAGATCCGCGCGAACGGCCCATGAACAAGCGTCAGTTAGCAGACCAAGCACATGCCACATTCAGCGATCCTCGCAGTGACTTCATAACCCTATTGAACTTATGGTCGTGGATCGAAGAGCAGCGTCAAACGCTGACCCGCAGTCGCATGCAACGCGTGTTGGCTAAACGCTTCATCAACCCACAGCGAGTTCGAGAGTGGCGAGAAGTGCATCGCCAACTGCGCTTGATCTGTAAGGAGTTGGGTTACATAGATACGCCAAAGGTGGCAAGTTATCAGGCCATACACGAATGCATTTTGGCTGGCAGTTTAAGTTTGGTGGCAACGCATGATGAACGTGGTGCCTACTTAGGTGCTCGTGGCTTGAAGTTGCGTATTTTTCCGGGTTCGAGTCTTAGCCAAACGACAGCTAAATGGATTGTTGCGGGGGAAATCGCCGAAACTTCAAGGGTGTACGCGCGCAACGTTGCGCAGGTGCAACCAGCTTGGATCGAGCAACACTCTAAACATTTGAGCAAGTCGGCTTACAGTCATCCGTTTTGGAGCGAAAAGCGAGGGGAGGTGATGGCTCGAATGAGCCTTACTCTCTATGGCCTACGTCTTGTCGAAGATAGGCAGATCAGCTTTGCTCAGCACGACCGTTTTGTGTGTCGAGACTTGTTTCTTCGGGAAGCGCTGGTAGGTGGTCGATTGAAGAATCCACCAGATTTTTTAACCAGCAATTTATTGGAAATTGCAGCGATTCAAGATATGGAAGCGAAAGGTCGGCGTAGAGACTTGCTGATTAGTGATGACGATATATATGCCTTCTATGCTAAGAAAATACCTGAGAACGTGTGTCGTGGGGTTGATCTTCAACGCTGGTTACGAAAGTCCAATACGCAGGAGGTCAATTCACTTTTTCTGTCTGCTGAAAACCTTTTACGCGTGGATGATGTCCCGGTTAGAGACGCTGAATTCCCCTCCACGCTGCAAGCGGGGGAGCTAGAGTTGACCTTAAAGTACAAATTTGCGCCGGGGGAAGTGGATGACGGGGTTTGTGTCGTCGTGCCGATTGGGCTTGTGCCTGCTCTTAGTGCGCAGGTTCTGGAATGGAGTGTCCCTGGTTTTTTACCAAAACTTGTTGACCAATGGCTTCGCTCCTTACCAAAGTTGAAGAGAAAAACCTTGGCCCCCCTAGCAGACAAGATTGACGAGCTTGTTAAAGCCCTTGTGCATCCGAATGTTTATCGACGGGGACGTCTACTCACCGCTCTGAGTAGTTTACTTGCCGATAG
The DNA here is from genome assembly GCA_003230835.1 of Gammaproteobacteria bacterium. Taxonomy (GTDB): domain Bacteria; phylum Pseudomonadota; class Gammaproteobacteria; order Pseudomonadales; family Azotimanducaceae; genus UBA4421. The sequence continues at coordinate 4,523 of QIGT01000440.1, read as the reverse complement.
ATACAATTTACGTGTTGAAGAGCAAGATTGGGATCGCGCGCGCGTAGATCAACACTTGCTGATACTCATACGGGTGGTCGACGAAGACGGACGCACATTGATTCAGGGGCGCGGGCTGAGTGAGGTAAAAGAGCAACTAGCAGGCACGCAAGGGTCGCGTGTTGATATCGATTTGTCTCCTTACCGACGTAATAATCTGTTGGTCTTCCCAGACGGCGAGGTTAAAGAGCACCTGCTAGTCGGTACGCAATCGTCGCCGCTGATGAAGTTTCCTGGTTTTGTCGACTGTGGTGGTAGCGTTTCCCTTGAGCTGTTTGCTGACCCGCAAAGTCGTGACGCAGCGCATCGTAATGGGTTGGCGCGACTTGCCGTACTGCAGCTTGGATCTATGGGTAGCTACTTCCGCCGAGAGCTCGAGAAGCATGCAGCGCTCAGTCTTCGCTTTGCCACTATGGGCAGTGCAGCAGAGTTGCGCGAAGAGTTGCTTATAAATGTCATCTGGTACTGTTTTTTTGAAAATAGCGAAGCGGTACGCTCGCGAATTCAATTTGAAACACGAATAAATCAACGTAAAGCTAATCTGGGTGGTGTTTTCAACCTATGCGTGGAAACCTTAGATAGCATTTTTGAATTGCGCTATCAGATCATCCGCGATCTTGATGGGTTGAATTCAAAAGCCTATGCGAAAGCAAAGGCCGATATATTGACGCACCTTGAAAGCCTCGCGCCCAAAAATGTCCTTTCTCGTACTGCGCAGCGACATCTTCGTTTAGTGCCACGCTATCTGCGTGGGCTCTTACGCCGCGTGGAGAATTTACCCGGGCACGTGCTACGAGACCAAACGTTGTGCGGGCAAGTTCAACCTTTGCTGGACAGATTAGACAAACTGCCCGCTGCCGAATTGAATGACAACAATCGTTGGTTGGATTTACGCTGTTTGTTGGAAGAGTTACGACTGAAGCTCTTTGCTGAAACGATATCTAAGCAAAAAGTCAGCGATCATCCGTTACACGATAGCTATTTTGGGAGTAGTTGGAAGGTCTCGAGCAAGCGGGTAGCGGCAGAACTGCTGCGTGAAGAGCAGCGAATCGGTCTGGCCTAGGGGCTTGAATCTTGTCAAAATCACGTTAAATTACGGGTATCGGAACCAAATGAGGTTACTCTGGTCATACTTTTCTGAACGCAGCAGTTTTGTGTTTGCTCTTAATCCAACGGGCCATTCTTTAAGGGAGCCCAATTTATAATTTGTGGAGACCGACTCTATGTTAAATCAAAAAATGAAACCTATTGCAGCAGCAATTGGTACCGCTTTTGTGGCTTCGTTGGCGACAGCTGGTGCAGTTCAAGCGGACGATAACTTGTTTGCCGCTCAAGACCTTGACCGAGGTTATGATTTGCTTGCACAAGCAAAAGGTAAGGACGGCGAAGGTAAGTGTGGCGAAGGTAAGTGTGGCGAAGGCGACGACAAGCACGACGACCACGACAAGGACAGTGAAGGCAAGTGTGGCGAAGGTAAGTGCGGCGAAGGCGATGACAAGGACGCCGAAGGCAAATGCGGCGAAGGTAAGTGCGGCGAAGACAAGGACAAAGATGCCGAAGGTAAATGTGGCGAAGGCAAATGCGGCGAAGACAAAGATGCCGACGACAAAGACGGTGAAGGCAAATGTGGCGAAGGTAAGTGCGGAGGTGCCGCTTAACCACTAGGCTAAGCCGATGTTGCAAACAGAGCAACTTTCAGTAATCGGTGCTGGGCTAGGTTTGAGAAGGGGCATGTTACCCATGCTCAAAGACCTCAACAGCACCGATGTTGATTTCATGGAGGTTGCTCCCGAGAACTGGATTGGAGTAGGCGGCCGTTTTGGTCGCCAATTCCATGATCTGACCGAACGTTTTCCTTTTCTATGTCACGGACTGTCACTGTCATTGGGTAGTCCTGCACCTATAGATGTTGAATTCGTTCGTCGCATTAAGACCTTTCTCGATGACTTCAATATCCGATATTTTTCCGAACACCTAAGCTTCTGCAGCGATGACAAGGGTCATTTGTATGACTTGATGCCAATTCCATTTTCTTACGAATCAATAGAGTATGTCGCGGCCAGGATACGTCAGGTTCAAGACATATTAGAGCGACCTATCGCCATCGAAAATGTCAGCTACTATGCGGCGCCTAGTCAGCAAATCAGTGAAGTGGATTTTATCAATGGTGTGTTAGCACAAGCGAATTGCACCTTACTTCTCGATGTGAATAACATCTACGTCAACAGTATTAATTTTAACTATGATGCAGAAGCTTTCTTAGCTTCGCTAGATATAGAGAAAACAGCCTACATTCATGTGGCCGGTCACTATGTCGAATCTGTAGACCTAAGGGTAGATACCCATGGCAGCACTGTTATAGAACCAGTCTGGGACCTATTGCTCAGTGCTTACGAGCGTATAGGCGATGTACCGACTTTATTAGAAAGAGATTTCAATTTTCCTCCACTGGGCGAGTTGCTCGGTGAGATTTCACGTATTCGACAGTTACAACGAGCTGTTTCCGTGCAAGCAAATGAAGCCAACTCTAGGTAGTAATCTTGCCGACTTTCGCGCGGCACAATTAGATTTCGCAGCTCACATCCGCCACCCTGAGCTGAATCCGCGACCGCAAGATATTGAGCCTCAACGTATGCAGATCTATGTTGATCTGTTCTTTAACAATATCCAAAACTTCTTAGCTTCTGCCTTTCCACTAAGTAAAAAGATACTGGGCAAACCACGTTGGTTAGCGTTAGCTCGAGAATTTGTTCATCTACACGCCAGTGAGTCACCTTACTTTTTGCAAATATCAGAAGAGTTCCTTACTTTCGTGCACAATCGAGGGCTAAAGGATCTACCGCCTTTTTTTCTGGAACTTTGTCATTACGAATGGGTAGAGCTTTCTCTCGACGTTGCAGTTGAGACATTCAGTGATGATGAGCTCGAAAATTTCGTAACCACGGGATGGGATGATGACGCCCACTTGTTGGTATCTCCGCTTTGTCGGCCCTTGGTATACCAGTTTGAAGTCCATCACATTGGTGTCGATTGTCAGCCTCTAGTGCCAAAAGAACAACCCACATATTTAGTCGTTTATCGCAACGCTGAGCTGGCGGTACGGTTTGTAGAATCCAATGTGATGACCCACAGGCTGTTGGCGTTGCTACAAAGTAGTTCAGTGGGTGAAAGTTTTTCGCAAATTGCCAAGGAGCTAGCAGATTCGATACCCTACGATAAGATAGCATCTCAAGGTACCCAGGTGATCGAACACCTGATTGAGGTCGGAATTATTTTAGGGATTCGAAGACCAGCAAGGTTTGAAGATGAACAAGGTTAGAAGATGAACAAGTTTATGAAATTGGTGGCGGTGCGCGGTTGCATGTTGTTGTTCTTGTCATCAATCGGCGGCATGGTCCATGCCAATGATCCATGGGAAAAGTTTAATCGTGGCGTATTCGGATTTAACGATTGGGTTGACCTACATATGCTTCGGCCGGTGGCAAAAACATACAAGAATCACATGCCGAAGTTTGTGCAGGCTGGCGTGAGCAACGTTTTTGACAATATCGAAACTCCTGCCGTGGCAGTAAACCAGCTACTTCAGGGGAAACCAAAACAAGCAGCCTCGGACGTGGCGCGCTTTTTTGTCAACTCGACATTGGGTGTGGGTGGGTTGTTCGATGTTGCCACGCATACCGGTTTAGAAAAGCATTCTGAAGATTTCGGCCAAACATTTGCCACATGGGGCGTAGGCTCTGGCAACTATGTTGTGTTACCCGCGTTAGGCAGCGCCAATGTTCGAGACAGCGTTGGGCACGTACTAGATTACGTCATTAATCCTCTGCGTTTAATTTCACCAGTGGAAACTCGATGGGCAGTCGCTGGGGTAAATGTTATTGATGTACGCTCAGATCTATTGGCTGTTGAATCTCTCGTGTTAGGCGATAAATACATATTCTTCCGAGAAAGCTATCAGCAGCGTCGTCAGTTTCTCGTTAATGATGGAATGATAGATGATGATCCATTTGCGAGTGACGGGTTTGGTGATGAATTTGACGACTTCGATGAATGAGGTGAGTTTATGCGTTCAGTTATGCCGAGAATTATCGAGCGAATAACGCTTGTACTTACGACACGACAAGAGTAGGTTCCCCTCGCAATTTATATCGGCATGTTAAGCGCTGAGCTCATGAGACGTAATCAGAGGCTCCCTAGATAATGAGTGTGTTGGTGCTAGATTCTGAGGTTGTTGCTGGAGAAAATCTCCAAAGACAACTGTCTAGTCTAGGCTATAATTCCCTTTGTATAGACCGGTCCGATGTGGCGACTCGCATGAGTGCCCAAGGAGACGTTGATCTTGTTATTTGCTGTGATGAAGAATCGCTCACTTTCCTTAGTGAGCTGCCTTCAGGAGTAGGCGTGGTATTTGCTTCTCGTTCACCACTTACGCTCGACACTGTTCTGCAGTGTATGCGCTTCAATGTGCAAGATTGCTGGGAAAT
>QIGT01000053.1 GCA_003230835.1 Gammaproteobacteria bacterium | reverse complement strand
TAAAAAAATTGGCGCGAATATAAAGAGAGTCATAGAAACAATGCCCCAGCAAAAACCTTTCTGTCGGCAGAATTGGTTTGTGCATGCTGATCATCGCTATTTTGGTGTTAAGCGCCAAGACAGTTCGTCGCAAGTTGATGGTCATTGGAATATCCGTAGCGAGCAACAGTTGTTAGTTAAGGTATCTGAGCGTTACCTGGTGTTTTTAATACGCGTCGTGTTTCAACCACTGTTCAAATTAGGTCGCCATCCAGTGGATGGATGCTGATGAAATACGTTATTTCGGTGGGGCGACAAAGCACCAAAACCTAATTGACTATTTAGCCACGATAACAGGGGAAGTATCTTGAGGACCATGCTAGGAATCTTACTAGCCTTTGTTTGCATGGCTAGTTTGGCTGAGTCGGTTCCAGCTGCGTCACCGTTATCTCTGCCGCTTAAGCCTGATAAGACAATTGCTTTCACAACCGACCAAGCCACCTGGTTGTCCTTAGATGTAGCCCCGCTTGGTGAGACATTGGTTATTGAGGTTTTGGGTGATTTATATACTTTGCCGATTGCAGGTGGCGAAGCCAAACCCCTACTGCTAGGTACGTCTTTTGATAGTCAACCTCGCTTTTCTCCAGACGGTAGCAAGATCGCCTTTATCAGTGACCGAGACGGCTCTGAAGAGGTGTGGTTTGTAGAGGTAGACTCAAAGGAATTGACCAAATTGAGTACAACCCCTGATGTTACGGAGTTTGCCTCTCCCACTTGGGCCCCAGATGGCAGCCATGTTCTGGTCTCACGCAGCTCGTGGGAGCTACGCACTTTTGAGCTTTGGGCCTACCCACTCCAGGGTGGTAGTGGCGTACAAATAACTCAATCTAAAGCGACTAGCACCACACCTGCTCGAAGACGCCATAGTGCCCTAGGTGCAGCCTATGACCCTAGTGGGAGATACCTCTACTATGCGCGCAAGTTAGGTGGCTTTGCCTATAACACTAAATTTCCTATGTGGCAGATTGCGCGACGAGATTTATACAACGGAGTTGAGGACGTCATCACCAGTGCGCGTGGTAGTGGCATACGACCGAAGCTATCCCCAGATGGCCAATGGTTAGTCTATGCGACACGCCATAAGCAAAAAACCGGGCTTCGAATTCGCGAGTTAGCCAGCGGTAGGGACGAGTGGTTAGCGTACCCTGTACAGCGTGATGAACAGGAAACTCGATTTACTAGAGACACCTTCCCTGGCTATGCCTTCGCTGCAGATGGTCATTCTGTGTATACCACCAGTGATGGAAAGATCCTGCGTATCGACTTGCGGGACAAGACCCAGCATGTCGTACCCTTTTCTATAGATGTTGAAAAACAAGTTAACACAAGGCTGCACTTTCCCTACCGAATTGGATTGGGTCCGATCAAGGCGCGCGTATTGGCCCATCCTCAGCTTTCACCAGATGGCCGCAAGCTTGCCTTTACTGCTTTTTCGCGCGTCTACATTTATGACCTTAAGAAACAAACTGCGGTCGCTATAAGTCCAATGGAGCTGTCGGCGGCAATGCCTAGTTGGTCCCCCTCAGGAAAGTCGTTGGTCTATGTCACTTGGTCTCAAGGTCAAGGCCATATTTACCGACAAAGAGCAAAAGCCGGAGCAAAGGCAAAACGCATTACTCAACAGGCGGCGTTTTACTCTCATCCAGCGTGGTCTCCTCATGACAACCGAATTGTCGCACTTCGTGGTTCTGCGCAAGAACATCAAGCCCGCGAAGGCGGCTGGGGTCAGGTTGTTGGGGCGGACGTTGTTTGGTTACCCAGTAAAGGTGGTGACGCTCATGTTGTGATTCCCTCGCGAGGTCTCTCCCGGCCGCATTTTGGTGCCGAACAGGACCGCATCTACCTGCATGCCTCTACCTCTCCACTGCCGAATAAATTAAAAAGTGGGCTCGTCTCTGTTCGCTACGATGGTACAGATCGGCGTGCTGTTTTTAATGTGACTGGGCGCGGTATCTACTCTGTCGGCGACAAGGCAAACCCTGAATTTATGCAGCGTTCTCCAGACGGTAAGCATGTGCTTATTCAACACGCTCACCAGTTGTATATTGCCAAACCCGTACCGTACTTGGCTTCACAGAAGATTGAGTTGGCTAAACCGACACTCCCACTGCTTAAAATCACCGATGTGGGCGCTGACTTTGCTAGCTGGAGTGCAGACGGCCAGGAGATTATATGGACTGTTGGCGATCAGTTTTATAAACGTGCGGTTGCATCATTGGTTTTTGAACCCTCTGCGGCTGATTCGAAGGACGTGGATGACAAAGATGATGATGTCGTGCTCACACTTGCCGAGTCGCATACCGCGGTACAAAAACGGCAGGTGGACATATACCTACCGCGGAGTAAGCCAGCCGGTACGATAGCCATTACTCATGCGACGATCCTGACGATGGGTAAGAAAGGGGTTATTGAAGACGGGGTAGTGGTTATCTCGGGAGATCGTATAGAGGCCATTGGCCCAGCTTCGAGTGTCGATATTCCAAGTTCGGCCAAACAGATTAGCGCACAGGGTATGTATGTGTTGCCCGGATTCATAGATACACATGCGCACTATCGTGTGAGCGATGAGATCCCAGATCCTGCACCGTGGTCTTTCCTTACTAATATGGCCTATGGGGTGACCACTGGAATGGATGTGCAACCCACTACCGTTGCTTTGCTGGCTGCCAAGGACAGCGTGGATGCCGGTCTTTCTATAGGTCCGCGCGCCTTCTCAACTGGACCGGGCATATTCAGTAACAATGATTTTAAAAGCCAATCCCACGCTACGGCGGTTTTGCAGCGCTATCGAGACCACTACCGAGTGCGCAATCTAAAGGCTTATATTCTTGGTTCACGCAAACAACGTCAGTGGTTTATTCAAGCAGCACGAGAACTACAGCTGATGCCCACCACCGAAGGTGCGTTGGATATGAAGCTTAGTTTGACCTATATAGTGGATGGATTTAGTGGTATTGAACATGCGCTGCCACTGCCTAAGCTCTATGCAGACGTGGTGACCTTGACAGCTAAGAGTAGTATTGCCTATACACCAACACTCCTTGTCAGCTATGGCGGACCTCTGGGTGAAAACTACTTCTATACCCATCACAATCCATACGGTGATAAAAAACTGCAACGTTTTATGCCCGGCGCTTATATTGACAGTCGAGTACTGCGACGCTCATGGTTTCATGATGCCGAGTATGTAACCGACAGCGTCGCGGGTTCGGCTTTGGATATCGTTGCAGCCGGCGGTCAAGTGGGTGTGGGTGCCCATGGTCAATTGCAGGGTTTAGGTTATCACTGGGAACTGTGGTCTTTGGTTCAAGGTGGATTTGATGAACTGCAGGCACTGCGCTCGGCCACGATTATGGGTGCGCAAATGTTGGGTATAGACCAAGATGTTGGTTCGCTAGAGGTGGGCAAATTGGCAGATTTGATTTTGCTGAGCGAAGATCCCAGACTAGATATCCAACACACCACCAAAATCCATCGAGTCATGAAAGGTGGGGTTTTGTACGACAGTAATACTTTGGATGAAGTTTGGCCGCGTTCGAAGCCTTTACCTGCGCAGTGGTGGTGGAGTACTCACCCAACAGAGCTAAATAGCAAGGAAGTACCATAGAGTCATGCGCATCGCTTTAGCCGGAATTTCTCACGAGACGAATACTTATTGTCAGGGTCTGACGCTTGCAAAAGATTTTTATGTTTATCGGGGTACAAAAATACTCACCACCGCGGGTCAAGAGTCAGATATGGGTGGTGCGGTTGATGCTTGCAGCCGTCTCGGCTGCGAACCTGTGCCGATAATTTTTGCGGGTGCGCAGCCCTCAGGCATCATCTCACGAGAAGTTTATTTGGGCTTCAAAGACGAGATTCTAAGTGCACTACAAAATGCAGGTCCACTAGATGGATGCGTGCTACTTATGCATGGCGCCGGAGTGGTAGAAGGCATAGAAGATCTTGAAGGTGATTTGGCCGGCTCGGTAAGGGCATTGTTGGGAGATGTGCCCATCGCTGCGAGTTTTGATTTACATGGTAACGTTACCCAAAATATGGCAGATCAGCTTAATGCGATGTTTGCGTGCCATCAGTATCCGCATATCGATCTTCATTTGCGAGCAGGAGAAGCGGTCAGTGCAGTGTTTGATATGGCAACCCATGGAACACGTGGAATATGCAAAGTACTGCCGCTACCCATGTTATCGCCGACGACAACTACATTTGGCGGAATCGGAGAGTCATTACTCGATCAACTGTTGTTGTTGGAGGCGTCTAGCAATTGTATCGACATCAGCTGGTTTCATGGCTTTCCTTATACCGATATTGAACACATTGGCACCTATGTTTCGGTGAGTTACTACCCGCAAGATGAAGAACCAGCGCTACAGGCAGCGAACAACTTTGCGCAGACACTGTGGCAGCGTAAAGAAGAATTGCAGGTCATCAGTTTGAATGGTGATGAAGCGGTGGCCAAGGCGATGGAATTTGTTAAGTCTCAGTCAGATGTTGATCAGCCTACGCCAGTAGTGATTAATGAAACATCGGACAACTGTGGCGGCGGTGCGCCCGGCGACGGCACACATTTATTGCGCTCGATGCTAAATGCGCAGCTAGGAGAACGCGCTTGTTTTGCTTTTTTGGTAGATGCGCAAGTGGCGCAAGCTGCAGCTCGTAGTGGTGTGGGTTCCCAAATAGATATTGAACTAGGTGGCAAGACCGATGAACTGCATGGCACGCCGTTACAGTTAAGCGCCTATGTTAAGGCGTTACACGATGGTCGTTTGACCATGCAGGCCATGTTCAAGGGTGCGCCTTTAAATCTCGGTCCAATGGCTCGTTTGGTGGTCGAAGGGATAGACATTGTTGTGGCTTCTCGTCGCAGCCAAACTTTTGACCAAGAGCCTTTTCTTGCGTTGGGCATCGACATTATGAAGTACGATATTGTGGCGCTAAAAAGTAGCAATCATTTCCGTGCAGGCTTTCAACACCTTGTCAGCCACATCGTGACCGCCGATACACCCGGACTCACGACCCAGAAAATCGAAGTGTTTCCCAGACAAAAGACAGCTCGCCGTTTGTGGCCGCTAGATCCATTAGCGAGTTATCCCGAATAAGCATTAGTAGCCCAATTTCTATGTGATTTCGCGCACAGTTTTAACTTCCCGCGGTGGCTATTCTATAAACTGACATAGTTATAGGCATAGTTGTTAGTGCAGTTCCTGCGATGGTAAATCTCAGAATTATTGGTGGTGTATTGACCTTCCTCAGCATTGTGAGCGCGGTGGGTGTACTCGGCGTATTGCTGCTTATTGCTACCTCACCGGCACCCGAGCAGTTTCGACAAATTGATGCGCAAAACAACTATCTGCAACAGACTACTACAGCACTTGTTCGTGGCATCACCGTTGTGCAGCGCCAGCAACAACCCCTAGATCGAAAAATAGATGCACTCGACAACGCACTTCATGAAGGAGCGATTGTTTTAAATGCGGCTGTGTTGGATGCTTATCAACCGATAACAATGGTGGAAAAACTCCGTCGGCCGGTCATGCAGTGGTTCAATATAATTGATCTTGACGCTGGTGAATTGAGTGAATCTGAAGAAGTAACTTCTTCGCTGTCGGCACTCATGGAAAAATTAAACATTGCTGGGGAACAACTTCAGCAGTTCAATGGCTACCATGTAGAAATGATGAGTGCGCTATCTCGTTTTGACAATGCGTCAAAAGAAGTGATTGGAGGGTTCCGTGAACGCGGCGACCAACAACTCGCCGATAACATATATGTCAACACTAAACAAATTAAAAACCTGTTGTTATCGGGTGTTGGAACAGAGTTAGACAGCATTCTTGAAGTTGTTGCAGAATTGGAAAAGCCTAAGAGCAACTTGCTCGATGTCGACAAAAGTCGGTTGCGCGCCGTTATTAACGAAAGCTATACCCTCATCTCTTTGCGGCGTGGCATGGATCAGATGATCCTAACGCTTGATCATCCTGGGTTGGTGCAGCTGTTGAATGCCTTGAGCGCGCAGACTACACAAGATCAATTGTACGTTCTCGGGACCGTCAACGACGCCCGAGTGCTGCTTAACGTATACACCATTTTGATGCTGGTTGTGCTCGGCTTCTTTGGGCTGCGATTACAAGTTAGCCATAAGGCGTTGAACCGGTCGCATGATGATTTGGAATTACGTGTGGAAGCTCGCACTGAAGACCTGAAGCAGGCAAATGTTGATCTGAAAGAATCTCAGGTTCAGTTGGTGCAAGCGGAAAAGATGTCCTCTTTGGGGCAATTAGTTGCGGGGGTCATGCATGAAATTAACACCCCACTCCTATATGTGCTGAATAACACGATGGTGACTGCAGAAACAGTGACTGACATCAGTAGTTACATGAAAACCACTTTGCCTATACTTCGCGCAACCTCCTCTGAAGAAGCAAAACAGGCAATCAAAAACATACTGTCGAAGCGTGGGGAGTTTGACGTCGATGAGCTGGCGGAGGGAGTAGAAGAAGTTGCCTCTCTGGCCACGGATAGCATCGATGGCTTGAATCAAATTAGCGAATTGGTGCAGAGCCTGAAAGACTTTTCTCGGCTCGACCGCGTTGCAAATGACTCATTCGATGTGCGCGAAGGTATTGAAAAGACCCTCACAATGACTCGGAATATGTTGAAGAGTGGTATTCAGGTTGAGAAAAACCTTGTCGAGGTGCCACAAATATTCTGCTCTCCGTCGCGGCTGAATCAAGTGTTCATCAATATTGTGACCAATGCAGTGCAAGCGATGGATGGTGAAGGTGTACTCAAAATATCTACATCGCATGTACAAAGCAGTAAGGGCGAGTGGATTGAAATTATATTTGAAGACAGCGGTTGTGGAATCGCAGAAGAAAATGTCGACAAAATCATGGACCCATTCTTCACCACTAAGCCGGTTGGGCAGGGTACTGGATTGGGCCTCTCCATTGTGCATCAGATTGTTGACCAGCATGGCGGTCAAATACTAATCGACTCGAAAGTTGGCCATGGCACCCGTATTACGGTTAGCTTACCGGTTCGCAACGAGCCAGTACACACAGACCAAGAGGAGGCTGCATAAAATGGATTCTATTCAGCCCAGTATTTTATTTGTAGATGATGAAGCACGCGTTTTAAAATCTATGCGGGCGATGTTTCGCAAAGACTATAGCGTGTACCTGGCCGATTCGGGCGCAAAAGCATTAGAGATACTGGCACAAAATGACATTGATGTTGTCATCTCCGACCAGCGCATGCCAGCAATGACAGGTGTTGAAGTGCTGTGTGAAATTAAACAACGTTCACCGAAAACCATGCGTATTTTACTCACCGGATACGCCGACTTAGCGGCTGTGGAAGCATCTATGAATGATGCTGAAGTTTATAAATACTTAATGAAGCCTTGTTCTGCAGATAAAATAAGAAGTACTGTTCGAGACGCACTTGGTGTACGAACCTCCAAACCAGTAGTTGATGCTCCTGTGACGACGAGAAGCGCGCCAACAGTTTCCATCCAGCCTGAAAATTCGGTCCACTTGCTTGTTCTGAGTCGCGATGAATTACTTGTGCGAGGTGTCGCTCAGGCCTGTTCAGGCCAAAAGCTGCATCAGGCTGACGATCTAGAGGCCGCATTGCGCATTGTGCGTGAGCACCCTGTTGGCGTATTGGTTACTGACATAGCAGTGAGCGCAAAGGAAATTTCAGCTACAAGTACTGCGATACGTGCCATCATACCTGAGGTTGTCATTGTACTGGCAAGTGATCGTTCAGATGCAAATGTGTTGATTCAGTTAATCAATAATGGGCAAGTATTCAGATTCTTGTTAAAGCCTCTGCAAATTGGTCAATGCAAGATATGGCTGGCATCTGCGCTGCGACGATTTGCTGAACGTGGCGGAGAGGCGTTGGCCGCTTTTGACCAAGTGATAGTTAAACCCAGTGCCTGGGCTAGGTTTAGAGATTGGTTTCTCGGTGTGCACGGATGAGCATAGGTCAGAGTTTCAGCATAGCTGCATGGGTGGTTCTTATAGGCGTCGTCTCTGCTTGGCTCTACTTAAGCCAGGGTAGCAATCAAAACAACGCCACATTGCCTGAAATTCCTACATTTACATTAACAACGATGCAAGATGTCGCTGCATTGAACTGGGTTGAAAGAGCTGAAAGCGCGTTTGCGGCCGGCCGAATCACTCGCCCGGAAGGTGAAAGTGCACTGTTCTTCTACCAAAAAATGTTGCTTCGAGAACCTTCTAATGAGCCAGCAAAGAAGGGGCTTAAAAGGGTTGTAGGTTACCTTATCCAAAGTGCTGAGAGCGCTTTACGTCAGGCAGATCTAACTGCAGCTCAAGATCTAGCGGGCCAGGCGTTGCAAATCGAATCTAATAATCGTGCAGCATCATCTGTTGTGTCCCGTGTTAATAGGTTGGCAACGATCCGAAAACTCTCTGAACAAGCCATCGTACAAATGAGTGCAGGCAATCTAACCACGCCAAAAAATAGTAATGCGCTACAAACTTATCGTGAAATACTGGCTCATGATCCTGCTAACCCAAGTGCGCTATTAGGCATAGAGTCTGTTGCCCAACGCATAGCAACTATTGCGCAGACTGAGGCCTTTGCTGAAAATCACGAACGGGCAAAGAAGCTAATCGCACTCGCAAAGGAAATTGCGCCAAATGCTACTGGCATAGCGGAAACAGAAAAGTTGACTTTGCAGTGGACAGACATGGTGAAAGATCAGGCTGTAAAAGAAGATCTACTCGCCGCAACCCAAGCGCTGCAACAAGGGTTCTTGGTCGGTGTGGATAGCCCGGAAGGGTTTGGTGCGCTAGATTACTATCGGTCTGCATTAAAGAAAAACCCGCAGTCGCAAGCTGCGGAGGCGGGCGTACGGTTAGTGATAGATGGTTTGGTCGAACGTGGCTGGAAATTTGCGAGGGCAGATCAAACACAGGCGGTTCGGCTAATGCTCGACCAAGCGCGTGAAGCGGGCGCACAGGCTTATCAACTGGCAGGGCTGAGTAAAGAAAGTGCATTCTTAGACCGAAGAGCACGAGCGAGAGAAGGGTATTTTGAAGATGTAACGGCCATCCGAGAGTTATCGGTTCGCCGTCAAGGATCGCCTGTTCTACCTAGAAATATATCTCGTGGCTGGATCGAATTGTTGTTTACGGTCACCGAAAAGGGTGATGTTACAGATATTCAAATTGTTGAAGCCAGTGAAGTGGCGTTAGAAAAGCCAGCCACCACGGCAGTTGAGAGATGGCGTTTTGATCCGTTCTTAGACGAAGGTAGACCCATTGCCGTTCGCAGTGGCGTCCGTTTTACTTTCCAAAGTTAGCCAACCCTAAGACTATGTAATAGGTTGCGTGCCTCTGATTCAGAGTTTGGTGCCACTGCCCAATGATATGCGTGGAATTGATCCAGCGATTACACCGTTAATGTATTTTCCGGGTCTGTATTTGCTAACACCAAATAATTATAAGTGGGTGTAAGAGTAGACCGCTGAGATGACGGGTACAGTACGGCATATAGTTCCGCAAGAGACTGTGAGATTCAGACGTTTAGCTCACCATCGGTAGCACGAGTATGTCTGTATCGATTTCGTCAATAACTTTGCGCGCCATGTCGCCCAGTACATTCGAGGATTCCGCTCGAGCCACTCTGGCGATGACAAGCAAATCGGCATCCACCTCATCGGCCACCGAGGCGATAACTTTTTCGGGTACTCCCATGACCGCGCTCACCTGGCTACGTTTTAAGCCGAAACTGTCAGCGAACCTTTGACGGTCGGGGTGGTTACCGGACCCATAACAAGTGACCGCATGCAGCGATGCACCAAAATCATCTGCAAGCTTTTGTGCGTGTGCGACGATGCTGACATTAGCCGCAATGTATTGCTCATCTTCGGTGTGCTTGATCGCTACTAGTATCCTGTTGATACCGTATGATCTGCCGGTTTTCACCAACAGCACGGGGCATTCGCAATCTCGTAGTAGCCGCCAGTCGGAGGTGTCTCGCACCCAGCGCACAAAGCGAGCGTGTTGGGCCAGGTTTTTCACAACTAGGTTGGTATTCTGACGCTTCGTCGCCGCTACGATTGCCTCACGCCAATTCTCGTTCCATTCAACCTCGGTTTCGACCGGAATGCCCAGTTCACGCGTGTGTATAACGAGCCGCTTCACCCAATCGCCCACTCTTTCGATAGTCGCCCGCTCAACCGTTTCGGAATCCCCGTTAGTTGCAACCATCGCCGACTTATAGTTGACGCAGCAATAGACGTGCAGATGAGCGTCCAGGGAGCGTTGTTCTTTTAAGTTCAAGGCAATTTTTTCACCCCAATCCAGCGAAATTTGTTCCATGGTACTGGGATCGAGAACGACAAAAATTTTCGTGGTTGTGTCAACCATCGACATATTGGCCTCAACAAGTAGGTACTTGGAATTTAGTATTGTCAATTTTTCGGTTGTTCCATATAGGTAATTGCACCTAGCCCGAACATTGCGCGAGTACTTAGATTTGGGGACGAAACGGCCATTTCGGACGTTGTTGGAATGTTCTGTTTGGCCTGAACGACAGAAAACAGAGGAACTGTTAGTGACCGGCATTCCTACCGTGACCGATAACTGGAGCTTTCTCGTTGGCTGTAGAAAAGTTCTAATGTCGTGAACCCTACTATCCTTGAGTTTCTATAGCTCATCGGCCATCTTCTCACCAATCATGACCGTAGTAAGGTGCGTATTGGCACGAGGTACATTCGGCATAATGGAGGCATCGATGACACGCAAGCCTTCTACACCCAATACTTTACAGGCGGAATCAACGACTGTGCGCGGATCATCTTCGGCACCCATTCGACAGGTACAGGTAGCGTGTTGCGTATCCCCGGCAAAAGCCATCATCCATTCATCTAGGTCCTCTCCTTTGCAGTCTGATATTGGTTTAAAATCACCTGCTCGAACAATGGTACTGGAAATCTGGGTAAATGCGGGTTGACGCACAAGATTCAGCAGCCTTTCAACACCGTCCCGAAGACGATTAAAATCCCGTTCATCATCTAGCATGTTCTCGAAGATGATTGGGTCCTGGTAGGGGTCAGCCGACTGGAGCTCCAGATGACCTCGTGAATAACATTCGTTCACCCACACTCCGACGGTGCCGAAATTTTTACCATTTTTAGTTGTCAGCCGACCGATACTATCCCCAAGCCCGTTCATGGCGACCATAAACATATCACCCGGCCCCGCACCCTCCATGTCGGAACTGTAGCGGATACAACAATTGGTATGACGAAATTCCGGCGGCGGAATGTACTCGTTTTTATACTGGATGACGAATGTCGCCACAGGATGATCTTGAAAATTTCTACCGACAGGTAGATCAAACTTGACGTCAATGTCGTGTTCTTTCAGATGCTCCGCAGGTCCGATACCTGAACGCATTAATATTGTGGGTGAATGGACCGCACCAGCAGAAAGAATGATGTTATCAGCATGCAGGCGTTCTCCTGACGCAAGTTCGACGCCGATTGCGCGATCACCTGAAAATATGACCTTATTGACCTGAGCCTCGCCCCTGATATGGAGATTGTTGCGCCCCCTGTTTGGTTCGATATAGGCATCATTGGTACTAATCCGTTTTCCATCGCGGTTGTTGATCGCATAAGGGGAAACACCCAGTGCTCCTGGCGCATTATGATCTTCCGCCCATGTATACTTCAGGTTCAATGCGCTCTCCATCATGGCGCGATCCACAGGACCCATTTCATTCAATGAAGCACGATAGATTGGAATAGGACCCTCGGTGCCATGATAGTCTTCATGGCCATAGAGAAGGTCAGATTCCAGTTGGTTGAAGTAGGGTAATACTTCCTTAAAAGCCCAACCATTACACCCTTGCTCTGCCCAGATATCATAGTCTTCAGGCATACCGCGAATTGCGATCTGGCCATTAATGGCGGAACTGCCGCCGAGCCCCCGTCCTCTCCAATACAGTTGTTGTCCCTGAGCCCTGGTCCTCGATGCTGTTAGTTGTGGGTAACGGAACTTTTCGAAATCCTTGCCGGTGATAATCTTACCCGGATTAGGTGAGCTCATTTCGGGGGGAGCACTGTCACTTCTATAATCCGGACCCGCTTCCAGCAACAGAACCTGCGTATCTTCACGAGCGCACAGGCGAGCTGACAATGTTGCGCCTGCCGAACCGGCGCCAATAATGATATGTGTGTATTCCATTATAACTATCCCTCTGTGACATCGGTAAATGTACCAGCTCGCGACACCTACAACTTTTGCCAATACACCTTGCCGCGTTGCACACCACCCTGTGGGCTGCATTGTCGACAACGTACCCGGCTAAGGTCCAAGCTTCGTCGAAAACGCACGGCAACAAGGCTACTGCAGTCTCTACAGTGTAAACCCCACCCCGGTTGCGGCATCACAGTTGACTCGCCAGCTGTGGGGGCCGTGCGAGCGCCGATACGAGCTGCCACCTTTTGCCACTTTACGCCGTGTGCATGGCCGGGTCCGACCAAGGCATGAGCAATTTCGTGAAGTATAGTATTGAGAATCTCGACTTCATCATTGGCTTCGATAAAGTGACGTGAAAGAGAGATGACCTGGTCGGAGTAATTGCATAAGCCACATCGCTGTTTGGCATGATCGAGACGAACCTGCCAATCTGCGAGCCCGTGCTTGCTGAGTTGTGTGTACGTCAGTTGCACCGCTTCAGCGCATTTTGAAGTTTCGTTTTTCGATGGGATGGTGAGGTACCCAGTTTAAAAAAAGGGTCCGCTCAAGAACAGACCCCTTCTTTTTTCGATCAGACGTTTCAACCAGCCATTTCAATCAGCCGTTTCAGTCAGCGCAATGGGTTAAAGCAGACCGTCGTATTTGCGAACTTCCGCTCGACCTACAACCATGTGATGAACTTCATCTGGGCCGTCGGCCAATCGTAACGTGCGCTGAGAGGTGTACATGCGAGCTAGAGGTGTCCATTGAGAAACCCCGGCAGCACCATGAATTTGAATGGCTTGATCGATGATGTTGCAAATTTTCTCTGGCACCATCGCCTTGATTGCACTCACGTAAATGCGCGCTTCTTTGTTACCCAGCACGTCCATTGCTTTGGCGGCTTGTAACACCATCAAACGGCATGCGTCGATTTCAATGCGTGCGCGAGCAACCAACTCTAAGTTCTTGCCGAGCTGAATAATCGGTTTGCCGAACGCTTCACGCGTAGCCCCACGTCGCACCATGAGTTCAAGTGCACGTTCACCAACACCGATAGAGCGCATGCAATGGTGGATTCGTCCGGGGCCTAATCTAACTTGAGAGATTTCGAAGCCTCGTCCTTCGCCTAGCAACATATTCGCCTTGGGTACTCGCACGTTGTCGAATACGATATGCATGTGGCCATGGGGTGCATCGTCTTCGCCAAAAACTTGCATGCCTTCCAACACGTTCACGCCTTTGGCATCAGTAGGTACCAATATTTGCGATTGCTGTTTGTGTGGAGGTGCATCAGGGCTAGTTCTCACCATGGTGATCATGATTTTGCAGCGTGGATCACCCGCGCCAGAAATGTAGAACTTCTCCCCGTTGATAACCCACTCATCGCCATCTAGTACGGCTTGGGTAGAAATATTCTTTGCATCAGACGATGGCAAACCGGGTTCGGTCATGGCATAGGCAGAGCGGATTTCGCCGTTTAACAAAGGCTCTAACCACTGTTTCTTTTGCTCTGGCGTGCCGACTCGTTCTAGTACTTCCATGTTGCCCGTGTCGGGAGCAGAACAGTTTAGAGTTTCTGACGCGAGAGGAAATTTACCCAACTCGTTGGCGATGTAGGCGTAGTCTAAGTTAGAAAGCCCTTCGCCAGTGTCTGCATCAGGCAGGAAGAAGTTCCATAAGCCGGACTCTTTTGCCTTCGCTTTAGCGCCGTCTAGCAGCTCTAGCTGTCCTGGTGCCCAACCCCATCGTTCTTTACGTTGCGCCCCGAGCTTGTGAAATTCTTCGGTAATGGGTTCGACGTTTTCTTTGATGTGTTTCTTTACAGCGGCTAGCAAAGGCTCCGCCTTTTCGGACATTGTTAGATCAAATAGATCTGGGTTTTTAAGTGCAGCTTCTGCCATGTTCCCCCCGAGGAATGGTTGTTAAGAATTTTGCACGCAGATTCTACTCATTTCCCGGGGTATTCGCACACTAATTGAGTACTGCATACCCCCTGTTGCGTAAACAGTTGTATACCACTCGTTGTTTTTCGCTGAGACCGTGCCCGGTGCCTTTTGCCGCACCGCTCACCGCACCAACCCCTGCCGCACGTTGTGCAAGTTCGCTGTTGCCAGCAACAGCGCCAATGACCGCTCCGACGACTGCACCTGTCGCTGCGCCGATGGCAACGCGATTACCGAGCGCCACTTGATCTGCATAATCTTTGCATGCCGCTAAATCTTGTTCGTATTGCGCCATACTCTTGCCTTGGGTGTCGATGATGGGTTTTTGCGCACATGCCATCAAGCCAATGCATGCAACCCATAGAAGTACTGATTTCATTGCCTTTTTCTCCGACGATTGAAGAACGTATGAGAATACATTCGTTGTGAACCCAAGCTGAATGAAATTATCGAGCTTAGGTGAGTACGGTAGGTTGGCATCATTGGCTGGTGGCGTTCCTTAGTATGGTTGGGTAGTAGATGGCCATTAGTACACTGCGGGTAAGCATGAACATGCTCATGGCAAACCACACCCCGTGATAACCCCAACTATCAAAAGTTAACCATAAGCCCAGGGCCCACAGCAACGCTGCGATAATCATTGAGTTGCGCATTTCTACAATATGGGTGGTGCCAATAAATATGCCATCAAACAAAAATGCCCACATGCACAGTAGTGGCGCGAGGGCTACCCAGGGTAAATACGCGCCGGCGGTTTGCCGAACTGCGGTGGAAGTTGTCAGCAGGTCGATGATCTGTTGGCCGCCAAGGAAATAGGACAAGCCCATAATCGCCGCTAGGATCATTCCCCATATGGCGCAATACCGTACCGCTGTTCGCAAATGTCTTGATTGCTTTGCTCCGTAGTAATAGCCAGTTAGAGTCTCTGCGGTGTGTGCAAATCCATCTAGGCTAAAGGTCATGATAAAGAATAACTGCATCAGCACACCGTGGGCGGCGAGTGTCATGTCGTTAATGCCGGAAGCAAGCACAGTGCCCACGAAAAATGGCAGTTGTACGAAGAATGTCCGTAGCACCAAATTACTACTGATATGAAATAGCTCTCTCATTTCGCGACGTCGCCAAATGTTAAGCGGCCATTGGCCTGACCAGCCACTCTGTCGCAACGCGCGTAGCACCAGCCAAAATCCTAGAATCGCAGCGGCCCATTCGCTGATGACTGTGCCGAGAGCAACACCACTGACACCTAAGTCAAAGCCGATGACCAGCCACATATCTAGGGCGAAGTTGGTGAGGTTTAAACCAATACTCAACCATAAAGTGTCGCGCATACGCTGCAAACCGAACAGCATGCCCAGTGCTACCAAGTAGATGAGTAGTCCCGGGGCGCCAAACACACGAATACTGTAGTAGTCATTGGCGAGCGCAGTGACGGTTTCACCACTATCGAAGAGGCCAAACAGCATCCATTGGAGAGGGTTTCGTGCAAGAAAAATGGCGCAGCCCAATATCAAAGCGATGGCGAGCGCACGAATAAAAATGGCTACCGTTGCTTGCATGTCTCCACGCCCCAGGGCTTGGGCGACGAGACCAGTGGTTGCCATACGAAGAAAACCGAATAGCCAATATACGGCACTGAACATAGCAGCACCCATGGCTACGGCGGCGATGTATTTGGGATCGGGTAGCCGGCCCATGACCCAAACATCGGCAACGCCTACCAGGGGAATTGTAATGTTGGCCAGAATGACCGGCCAGGTCATCTGCCAGATACGAAGGTGCCACTGGTGCGGTGAGGTAGGGGTTGTGGGCATACCGGCATGCTAGTGGATGCGGCGGAAATTAAGAACTAAAACTATCCACCACTAGACTGATTTACCCAGGCGTCGGTGCGCTTGGACTCCTCTCGCAATGGTGCCGGTTGGTTAGCCAACCAAGCCTTAATTCGAGCCAGCAGATGTAGAAAGTCTTCAACAATTAGGTAGAAACAAGGTACGAGTAGTAAAGTGATAAACGTTGAAAACAATACACCCCACGCAAGAGACACTGCCATGGGTAAGAATGGGGCAGTGGCTGGCGTATTGATAGACATGAGAGGTACCAACCCAACAAATGTTGTTACCGAGGTGAGTAGTATCGGACGAAATCGAGTCACTGCTGCGGTGAGAATTGACTCTACGACACTTTTACCTTCACGACGCAGGCGATTGGCGTAGTCCACAAGCACTAAGGACGCATTCACCACCACACCAGAGAGCGCGATGATTCCTAGCGCAGAAAAGAACATCAGTTGCACGCCTAGAATGTAGTGCCCAACGATGGCGCCAACCGCACCAAATGGAATCACACTCATGATCACCAGTGGTTGTAAGTAGCTGCGCAGAGGGATGGCGAGCAGTCCGTAAATTAAAACCAAGGAAAACAATGAGCCCAAGGCCAAGCCACCCATGGCGGTTGCACGTTCTTCTTGCTCACCGCCTAGTTCGATATCTATGTCGGGGTATTTTTCTTTAAATAGCGGGATCAAGTCTGATTTGATGCTCGCACCGATTTCTTCAGGTGACACTTGGGCTCTGTCGACATCGGCACGCACAGAGACATTGCGGCGACCATCAATACGATTGATGCTTGAATAGCCACGACTGATTTCAAACTTGGCCACGCTGTAAAACGGTACCTGGTGACCTTCGGGCGTGCGAATGTACATGTCTTCTAGGTTGCCTATAGATTTTCGCTCCGATTCAGGAAAGCGCACCATGACGCGTACGTCATCTTGTCCTCGCTGTACGCGCTGAGCTTCGGTTCCATAGAAGGCGTTGCGAACTTGTCTTGCAAGATCAGCCAGGGTGAGGCCTAAATTGCGTGCTTCGGGAAGAAGGTTCAATTGTATTTCTTGTTTGCCCGAACGGAATGAATCAGATATATCGAAGACACCATCATAACGGGTGAGTTCTGCTTTTAAGAATTCCGCAGCCTCGCGCATTTCATCGACGTCTTTGCCTTTCAACTCATAGTTGATGGGATCTCCCGCGGAGAAAAGGTCTGCATCGAATGAGAGTGTTACAGCATCAGATATAGCGCCGACGTTGGCACGCCATCGATTGGCTACGATTTTAGAGCTAATACCAGCGCGTGATTCTAAGGGGATCAAATCGATAACCACTTCGGCAATATTGCTGCGACCCGCACCTTCTGGGCGTGGCGGGCCGTTGCGGTCAACAGTTTTACCAACGCTGGAAAAAATATTTGCGATGAGTGGCTGGGACAAACCTAATTCTTCAGTTATTTCGTCACTTGTGCGCCAGGCTGCTTCTTCTATGCGCCTGGCCGCGGTCAAGGTGGTTTCGGCAGCAACTCCTTCTGGCATTTCCAAACCTGCGTAGACGCGATTGCCTTCAATGGCGGGGAAAAAGCCAAATACCACTCGTCCACTGGCGATCAAACCTAGGGCGAGAATTAAGATGCCAAGGCCAATGGCAGAACTGACATATCGCCAACCAAGCACTTTGTTTAAGAAAGATTGGTAGGTGTTAGTGGCTATATTTTCCAGGCTATCGGCGAGGCCGCCTTGAAGTTTGTTCCACGCTTTTGACAATCCAGTAGTTGGCTCTCCTCGTTTACGGTTGGCCAAATGCGAAGGTAAGATGAGCTGAGACTCGATGATGCTACAGATCAGAGCAAATACCACGACCCAACCGATGGGGGAAAAGAATGCAGCCATACGACCTTCTACCAAGATGAGTGGCAAGAAGGCGGCGATAGTTGTGAGCACGCCAAAGATGACGGGTACAGATACTTCCAAAGTGCCGTCGATGGCAGCTTGCAGAGGGGGTTTGCCCATTTGCTCATGTGCATACACCCGCTCACCGATAACGATAGCGTCATCGACGACTATACCTAGAACCAAAATGAAAGCCATGACCGTCATAGTAGATATGGTGATATCAGTGAAGGGTAGCGCGCCTAAGGTACCTAACAAGGCGACAGGTATGCCGACAGCCACCCACATGGCTAAGCGGAATTTTAGAAACAGCGCCAAAATAACCAATACTAGAATCAAACCGCCGCCGGCAGTTTTCATCAACACCGACATCCGCTCTTTGAGTTCTTCTGAGGCGTCTATCCAAACATCTGTATGTAAACCCTCAGGAGAGGCGGCACGAAACTCGTCGACGAGCAAATGCACGTCTTTGGCTATTTCAATTAAATCTTCCGTACCCACTTGGGAGACATTGACTACCACCCCACGTGCGCCGTTGAACTCAGCCAGTAGATCGCCTTCTTCGAAAGTATCTCGAATGCTTGCGATGTCGCGTAAGCTAACTCTAGTGCCATCATTGCGCGTAAGAACGGCAACGTCTTCAAACTCTATACCCCAGTAAGCCTGACCTGTTGTGCGAATGAGAATTTCGCCGTTACGAGTCTTGATCGTGCCTCCGGGCATGTCTAGAGAGCTTGATTGAATTGCGCGAGAAACTTGCGCTAGGCTGATGCCATATCGGCGTAGCTCACGTTCAGAAACTTCAATCGAAATCTCATAGGGTCGTATGTAATCTACCGCAACTTGAGAAATCCCTTTAATAGCAGCGATGTCATCGCGTAAGCCTCTTGCCAGTTCTTTTAAGGCGCGTTCTTCCAGATGGCCGGATATCGCTATTTGTACCACCCGCCGTGATAGTGATAGTTTTGCAACGATGGGTTTTTCAGTTTCTGTGGGAAAACTGTTGATGGCGTCAACGCGGCTTTTGATTTCGTTAAGGGCCGATGCTTCGTCTGCGTCTTGAAACAATTCAGCCATGACTGTACACAGGCCTTCGGTGGCGGTGCTGCGAATTTTTTCGATGCCTTCGGAGCCTTCAATGGCTTCTTCTACTCGCACACAAACAGATTTTTCAACTTCAATGGGTGCCGCCCCTAGGTAAGGGACCTGCACAGTGACAACTTTAATATCGAAATTTGGAAACTCTTCTTGATTGGTGGAGTAGGCACCGAAAGCACCGCCCAACAAGAGTAATACCATCAACAAGTTGGCGGCAACGGGGTTGTTGGCGAACCAACGAATGGGTGTAAACATGGTGGCGCTAGGCGTCGTCGAGAATAGGGTTTACCGTCATGCCGTCGATGGCGGTTTGAATAGGTGAGACACAGACGCGATCGCCCTTGTTGAGCCCTGCCTTAATAAGCACATTATCTTGATACAGTCGTAGCGGCTCAATCGGTCTGAAACGGAGTTTGTTTTCGCTGTCTACAATCAATACTTGGTTGTTGTTGCGCAATGCTGAGCGCGGCAGTACGACAATATTTTCAGCAGATAGCCCTTGTATTTCGGCGTTTACAAAAAGACCCACAGAGAGGGGGGTGTCCTCAGATACATCAGGTACGCGTGCAACCAACTGGACCATGCGGCTGCTGATATCAATTTCAGCTTCTGTGCGGACAATTTTTCCGTGCCATGTAAATTTCTGCCCGGCGTATTGTGTTGTCAGTGTAACGTCGGGCTGCATGGCTGCGGGTAGTTCGCCGCGAACCATTGCTGGCAAATTAAGGTAGGCCAGTTGGCGATCAGCGATAGGTAAGCGCACCTCAACCAAATCGCTGGCGTAGAGGGTGGCAATAACAGAGCCGCGAGAAATAAATTGCCCGATGTCTACATTCTCTGAACGTACCAAACCTGTAAAAGGTGCGCGTATTGTTGTGCGCTGCACGTTCTTGCTCGCTTGATCAAAACTGACACGCGCATCTTGCAGTGTTGCGTCAGCAACTTTCAGTGCCCTCAGTGCGTTTTCAAGCTGAGAGCGTGAGGTTAGTTGACGAGCCTCCAGGCTTTTCAAACGTTGAAATTCGAAGCGCGCGTGTTGTTGTTCTGCTTTGGCGCGAGTCAAAGAAGACTCGGCTCGATCTTTACTGTTTTGATAGTCAATTTCATCGACCTGCAACAATGTTTCACCAGCTTCGAAATAACCCCCGGCGACTAATTTGGGAGACATCCACATTATTCGGCCACTGACCTCAGGGATGAGTTGGCTTTCAGTGGAAGGCATGACTGTGCCTTGAGAGTGCACGACTAACTGCACTCGCTGTGGTGTCACTTCGCGAATTCGAATGGTTGTTGGGAGGGCGGTTTGCGCTGTGGGTTTCAGCACAGGTGCGGTGGCCATGAGCGTTGCCGCACCAAAGCTGAATATCAACACAATGCCCACTGGAATGATGAAACTACGCATCATGTTGATTGAGCCTCCTGCCCGAGGTCAGCGCGTACCGCTGCAAATGCACGCATCATGGTTTTTCGATTTAAATCTGAAAATGCTGCAAATGCCACTCGAACAGCCGGCACGTCTCGTCGCTCTAGGGCTCGATCTAACTGTTGAGCGAAGGTTGCAAATAGTTCGTGGTCGGCCTGGGTGCGATGATGAAGAGCACTCATGTTAGGTGTGAATTGGCCAAATAGAGATCTGGCAATGATTTGTAGAGGTAGGTTTTTACTGGCAACAATAATGTGATTGAGCAACTCGAACCTCGCCAGGGTGTGCGCTTCCTCGGTTAGAGTTTGTTGATACAGGGGTTTGGAAAGTGAGCGTATAACGTCAATTTCTTCATCCGTTGCCAGTTCAAGGGTTTGTTCTGCAGCGATACCCATTAAACTACTGATCACGACCAGTACTTGGTCTACCAACACCGCGTCAGGCAGTTCACCTTGGGCTAACATGTGTCCAATGACGTCTAAGCTTGCCTCGCTGCGATCTTTAACCCGCGCACCACCGGGTTTAACTTCCGCGAGCCCCAATTGCTCTAATTTTTTCATTGCCTCGCGAACAGCGCCACGATTGGCATTAAAACGAACCGCTAAGTCGCGTTCGGAAGGCAGCCTTTCGTTAACGTCATAACGGCGAGTTAAGATGTCTTGAATCAGGCTTCCAGCGATTTGGTCGTGTTTACCTGGCACACTCTGCTCCGAAAACAAGATATTTAGTGGATGGACACATCTCAATGTGTGGGTAAGATGCGCGATTAAGGCTTGTTACTGGTCTGTCCAGTTTGGTTAGACCAAATTGGTCCGAGCAATTTAGTAGAGAATAGCCCAAATTGCAAGATTTTCGTTACCACAAGTAACATTATGTGACATGAGGCACATCAAGATGCGACGGATAGGCGTTTCGGAGTCGTGGCGAATCGTGAATTAGCGGCGATCTACCAAATTGCCGGTATAAATCAGTTCTTTGACTTTATTACGCCGTTCAGGGTGGTGTGATTTCCAATAACCACTGTCAAAAGTGGTTTGTTTGACCCTCCGAATGACCCCCATTGCGGTAGGGCCTACCAAATTCACCAATATTTGAGCTATGACGGCGTTGGTTTCGTCGTGCACTAAAATATCGTCAAGCGTGATACCACCCTCACCGAGGGTGACAGTTTCCAGGCTGAGTGACTGGGTATTAAAGCGTAGACCCAATTCCTGATCTTTGCCGTACAGCAAAGGTTGCCCGTGTTGCACATGTATTTGTGCTTGTGCGGCATTTTTCTTAGCCACCACATCGTCGAATACGTCTTTGTTGTAGACGATACAGTTCTGCAATATTTCTACGAAAGAGGTGCCGTTGTGAAGTTTCGCTGCATTGAAAAGACCCGGCATACCTTTTTGATCGATGTCTACGCCTCGAGCAAAAAATGTAGCGCCCGCACCAATGGCAAATTGCCCAGGTGAAATGGGGTGCTCGAAGGAGCCTCCTGGGCTAGACGGGCTCACCGTACCAGGGCGTGAGGTAGGTGAATATTGGCCCTTGGTTAGGCCATAAATTTCGTTGTTGAACAGCAATATGTTGAGATCAATATTTCTACGCAATGCATGCAGCAGGTGATTGCCACCGATGGACAGCCCGTCTCCATCACCTGTAACTACCCATACGTCCAATGCTGGGT
>QIGT01000003.1 GCA_003230835.1 Gammaproteobacteria bacterium | reverse complement strand
CAGGTCATTTCAACAACGACCCTTGTATGCCGGGTACCCTGATGGCCGACGCTTGCCTACAAGCCATGGCTTTCTATATGAGCGCTCGGGGCCACACCTTATACAAAGACGGCTGGCGTTTTCAGCCGGTTCGAAACACCAACTACAAATTTGTTTGTCGCGGCCAAGCCTTGCCGGAATCCAAACAACTGGTGTATGAATTGTTTATTGACGAAGAGGTAGTTGATGAACAGCCCAGTCTATTTGCCCACGTGCTTTGCACCATAGACGGTCGTAAAGCATTTTTATGTGAAAGATTGGGTCTGCAATTGGTACCGGACTGGCCACTCAGCAGCCAACCAGAATTGTTAAAGATAGCACCAGACGATCGGCCCCTTGCGTATATCGATAACTTCCCGCTAGATTATCGATCGCTGATCAGTTGCGCCTGGGGCAAACCTTCTAACGCGTTTGGAGAGGGGTTTGCCCACTACGATGGACCTGTAAGGAGCCCGCGCTTGCCGGGGCCACCCTATCATTTTATGACGCGCATCCTGACCCTCAAAGGTGGCATGGCGAGCATGCAAAAAGGTGGTTGTGTAGAAGCACTCTATGACATCCCATCAGATGCGTGGTTTTTTGCTGAAAACGCCTCTCGAACCATGCCATTTTGTGTGCTAATGGAAATCGCCTTACAACCTTGTGGTTGGCTGGCATCTTATACCCTAGGCCAAGACTATGCTGGCAGTGACTTGTTATTTAGAAATTTGGACGGCACCGCAATACAGCATCGCGAAATCCTACCAAGCGATGGCAGCCTAAAAACCACTGCCGAGCTCACTTCTCTGTCACAAATTGGCGACTTAATCATTGAGAATTTTGAGGTGGTCTGCAGCATTGGCGGCGAGCCGGTTTTTACCATGAAAACCGTATTCGGATTTTTTCCTCCAGATGCAATGGCCAATCAAAAAGGTTTAGCCATTGCAGATGAGGAACGTCTCATATTCGACCAAACGTCGAATAACCTCATCAACCTCGAACAGCGACCCTCGGTCTATTTCGATCACCCAAGCGCCCGCTTACCCAACTCAAAGTTATTGATGATCGACCGAATCACCTACCTTTCCAACACAGGTGGCAGACACGGCCAAGGTAGTATCCGCGGTGAAAAAGACGTAGACATCACAGAATGGTTTTTTAAGGCTCACTTTTTCCAAGATCCTGTACAACCCGGTTCGCTGGGTATCGAAGCAATGTTACAGCTTATGCAAGCGTTTATGCTTAGCCAGGGCCTGCACAAACGGTTTATAAAACCAAGGTTCGAACCCATCGTTATTGGCGGGGAAACGCAATGGCATTATCGTGGCCAAATCACGCCTGACAAGTCTCTGATTACAATCGACTTCCAATGTAGCGAACAGGGTATTGAAATAGACAATACCTGGATCTTGGGGGACGCGCGTCTCTGGGGTGATGGGCTCAAGATCTATCATGCGCCTAAGATTGGGCTCAGAATTATTGAAGATGAGTTGAACCTTTCCACCTCCAACGACAAGCTCATCGCAGCAAATTGGCGAGGCGTGCGCGACTACTGGGTTGAGCAATCGGCCGGTGAACACTTGCTGGTCCATGATCTTGGTGCTTCACTCATACACAAGTTTGTGCATAATTTTAACCTTCTGGATGACCGTCAATTTCAGCAACGCAGAGGCCAACCGGCAATTTATCTTGCCAACCATCAGGTTGGGGTTGAGTCTTTTCTATTTCTTGGCATGATCGCTGCGTTGACAGGGATCCCTGCCGAAGCAATTGCTAAACAAGAACACCGTAATACCTGGTTAGGTCAAATTTCAAGCCTCACCGAATCCGAGTTAGGACAACAAAGCACCACACGTATGTTGTTCTTCGACAGAGACGATCAAGCAGACATGTTGAGAATACTCAACAACTTTGGCGCGACGGTTCATGCTCAACCGCGCTCTCTGTTGGTCCACGTAGATGGCACAAGAGCAACCCAAGCTGGCCAGCCAGTTGAGAAAGTCAGCTCGGTACTCATCGACCTGGCCATCAAATATACAATTCCTATCATCCCCGTGCGATTTTCTGGAGGTTTACCCATTGAACCTTCTAGCGAACGTTTGGAATTTCCGCTGGGGTTTGGGGGACAAGACTACTTTGTGGGTGCGCCAATTGACGCTTCAGAGTTAGCAGCATTACCCTACGTGGAACGCGCAAAGAGAGTGCGCTCACTAATCAATGACCTTGGCCCAACAGGCAATACTGAGATGCCATTACCCCAAGACGATGAATTTACGCTGAGCGTGAACGCGCAGTTGGCGCAACGATCTGAAACACAAGCTGTCCTATACAGTGCGCTAAAAACACTGCCTGACCTAGGTGCTCGCATGCAACGCCTGTTAGAAAAAATTGAAGCTCAAGATCTGACAGACTTGACCACTGAAGAGAAGATAGTCGCAACCTTGTTAGGCTACAGCTAGTCAAACCTCACTGAGGTTACGTGCTATGGCCAACATGATGTGTGTGAGCCGCGTAGTTTGATCTAAATCGACAGCACCAGGCCAGCGATCACTTGGGTGATGAAACAACCTATTATCACCCAAAATCGAAACATACTGGCCACCACCATCATAAATGTTACGCGCCTCTCCAAATGGCCTATCGTTCACAGGCATAATGTAATCGGGTGTTTCACCGTTGTTAGTGAACTCCACCAGGCTCTGCGCCATCATTTGTTGCGTAGACGCTTGAAACAACACTGCACCTCCTGTTGCAGCAAAATTAGCACCTAGATGAATCCATGCGTGCGCACCCTTAATCAAAGCTGATTCACTTGTTAGGTAGTGGTCTAACCCAATGTGGCCCAGTTCGTGGCCGGTATTAGCAGTAAAAATGACCGTTCTCGCGGGACGATGCTGAGCAAAATAACGCATGATGGCTAACCAAAGCGCGATGCCGCCG
The DNA here is from genome assembly GCA_003230835.1 of Gammaproteobacteria bacterium. GTDB lineage: Bacteria > Pseudomonadota > Gammaproteobacteria > Pseudomonadales > Azotimanducaceae > UBA4421. Next base: position 24,925 of record QIGT01000003.1, on the reverse strand, counting down.
GCGCGCTCCGAGGTACTTGTCCACCAAGCACTACGCGGTGTCATGACAACGAGTGGACGCAGGCTGGCATCCGCGCCAACAATTTTGGTTTGTACATTGGTTGCTTGAGTGGGTTGCAGACTCATATGCGCCACAAAGTCAGCGTCCGCGCCGGCCGCTGCTGCTTCCTCCAACCACAACGCATGTTCCGTGGCCACTTGCACCACTGGCGGCCCAAAGGGCTGCAGATACGCATCCGCATTCAAAAGTGTCAGCCCAGGTTCTATTCCATCACTGGACGCAATCGCGACAATGGCCTTGTATTGACGATTTCGTCGCGCAATCTGCAGTGCTGCAGTTGTCGCCTCTTGACCGGTGGGCTCAAAGCGGGTGACGCCAATTCCACCTGGAGCCTGACACAAATACTTTTGTGGTGAATCTTCTTGTTTAGAACCCTCTGATATAGAACAAAGAGGCCCACGCTGAACTTCCGCACTGGTGTAAGCTCCGTCAAAAAGTGGCACCCCTTCAGCTCTCTGGGTGCCAACACTCACCCAACATTCGTGGAGCACGCGACGCTGAAAGGCAAACGAATCCAGGTGTGGGTCTAGGCCAGTAGCAGTAATTTCGTGCGCCAACCACTGTGCTGTGAGGGTATCTCCTTGGGTGCCGGTACGATGATCCTCAATGGCATCCCATGCTTTGATGTCTGATTCGATACGCTTACGCATACTGCCAAGTTCTCGGGTTGGGACAAGCTCACAACCCCATTGCGTGCTGCCAAATGCGACCAAAGGCAACCTGCTTAATACGTTGCGTCGAGTCAACATCTGTACCTCAACCGTTGAGATTGGGCTTCTTGCAGCAGGTTTCCTTCGCCGTATGTCAGTTGTTCGCGATTGACTTGCTTAGACTTTTCCTTCATCTATAAAACTCCAGATTCAGTTGGCGTCGGCAAGAAAGTCCAACGCTAAATAGGTTAGCGCCCGAACGCCCACCGGTAGCGCCCGCTCATCTGGGTCAAAGTAGGGAGAATGATTCGGTGCTGGACGAGTATGCTCAGGACGCGCCGCACCCAATAAAAAGTAAAAGCCTGGTATTTCCTGTTGAAAGTAAGAAAAGTCTTCCGATACGGTCACTCTGTTGGCAAGCCCAACTTTTTCCTCACCAGCAGCTTTAACCAAACTCGGCAACATCAATGCCACCAAATCAGCATCATTGGTGGTCACCGGGAGACCGAGTTGAGTGGTGACGGTGGCTGTTGCACCAGCGCTTTGCGCGATCAAAGTGGCGGTTAACGCAATCTTGTCAAAAATTTGTTGTTGGACACCTTTATCAAACGTTCTAATGGTGCCAACCATCTCAACCTTGGCGGGGATGATATTAGACCTAACCCCGCCTTGAATTTTGCCAATACTCACAATGGAAGGGGTAAGGGTCGCATCCAATTGGCGACTGGTGATTGTCTGTAGCCCCAAAACAATTTGTGCTGCCACGACAATAGGATCCCCACGGCATTGCGCCGTGAGTTTGTCGGCCTTCAACCACAATGCTGAACGTATCTGCGCTGGCCATCATACCGCCGGGTCGATACGCAAGCGTACCCAGTGGCCCCGGACCGATATGTAATCCAAAAATAGCATCAACACCTTCTAAAACCCCTTCAGCCACCATCATCTTAGCGCCCCCATCTTCACCGGGTGGTGGGCCTTCTTCCGCGGGTTGGAAAATAAACTTCACAGACCCCGGAATCTCCTCACGCATATTGGCAAGAACTTCTGCCACCCCCATCAACATGGCCACATGGTTGTCGTGACCACAAGCATGCATCACACCCACCTCTTGACCACGGAAAGTTGATTTGGCTTGGCTTGCAAACGCTAGCCCGGTTAATTCGGTAACCGGCAGCGCATCCATATCAGCGCGTAGCGCAACCATCGGCGTATTCTGCTGACCCCTTAAAATCCCAACCACTCCAGTGTGGGCTACATTGGTCGTGACTTCTAAGCCAAGGGCCGTCAGGTGATCAGCAACCAGGGCAGCGGTTCTGAATTCACGATTACCCAGTTCTGGATGTTGGTGGATGTCTCGCCGCCATTGCACAACCTTTTGTTCAACCGCGCTGATGAGCGCTTCCACCTTTGTATTGGTTTCGCCAGCAAAAACATTACCGGCCCACAAACTAAGTACAAAAATACTCACTAATCGCATCTATCTCTCCCACCCATCTATGTACGTATGTCTCTAAGACCATCGCCGTCACGCTTTATTCGTACACCTATCAAAGCGCGAAATCGAACATGACAAAGTCTTACACAGATTCAGGATGGTGCGCAAACGTACCCAAATTCGTCACCCAGGGTTAATGATGGCGACGACGGGGCGCATGGAAGCGGTGACCGCGATCATAGTGAGGTCTAGGGGCATATTGATGTCTGCGGTCATAGCTATGTCTGCGGTCATGGTTGTACCTACCGTAACGATGTGGGCTACGCCTATACCCGCGATCATGCGCCCTGGCACGCCTATGAAATTTACGCTGTTTCTTTTGATATTTGCGGGCACGATGATCATAACGGTACTTGTCATCGCGTTGATACCCATAGTTGTTGTGGCTGACGGGGTGGCCACCGTCTAGCGTAATACGTAGATTGGGACCTGCGTGAACTGGCAACAGTGTCCCGGCAAGGGTGGTCACTACACCTATCTGGATGATTAACTTCTGCATGGCTCACTCGTTCTTATGGAGGTGATGCAACCATAAGCCGCTACAGCTGAACACAGCATTAATCGTTTCTAAACGAAAGCTGAACAAAGGGTTATGGCACCGCAGGGCAACGCGCCATTTATTTATCGGTGACAGGACTAACCCATATTTACCGCATTGGTTACCTTGTTTCAGCGCAATCTCGCAATGTACAAATCAAACAACTGCAGTGTAACCGACAACCCACTACACACCTCCTTAGCAGGTCAGAGCTTTCGGGCCAGTCCGCCTTTCTTAGCTCAGCATCCCGGTAGAGATGTAGACTTCTGGCAGGATCTGCCGCGTACGAGATATTGCTGCGGTACTCAAATTGGTATGACACCAAGCGGAACACTCAGCATTTACCGGTCGTAAACTACCTGGCGATCAATTGCCTCGCAATCCGAACCACCACCGTACAATCCTTACCCGCAACACAGCGTTCTGGGGAACCTGATTAAGAGGCGACGAAGCTGCCAAAACCTGGCTCCAATGTGAAGGCGCGACATTTGATTCAGAAACACCGCACCCGGAGTGTGTGAATTCCGCGTGGGTCAAGCCCGGGTTATTCCACGCCGACACCTACTCTTTCTGAACCCACTTTTACCTCTGGCAGCCAACGCATAGCAACAATTGCAGGTATAAACGTCAGCAGGAATGCTAAAAAGGCTGTTCGGTAGCTTCCCGTGGCATCGTAGGACCAACCCGCCAGTAGCGGCCCTACTGCGCTCAAAGAGAAGCTCATCATCACGAATCCCATCACTCGACCAAAGGAAGCAACTCCGAAACGCGCCCCGAAAATTAGACCCATAAGAGGCAAGATGCCACCCCCGGCTAAGCCGAGGAAGACAATGCCTGTAGTCAGTAACCAAAATGTGGGTTCGCTTTGCAGGATCAGCATAGAACCCACCATAAAGCCTGCCGCTATCCAAAAAAGTGTACGGTGATCTACCCGATCCCCCAATCCGCCAAAAAAGAACTTACCTAGAATCATGCAGGCAGAACTCAAGGCAACCAGAGTGCCTGCGGTACCTCCGTCAAAACCCAGATCGCGGCTATAGACACCAAGATTAAGTTGCACTGCCGAGAAGGCGACGATGAGGGGTAATATGCATAGAACTGGCAGCCAGAACAAAGAGGTTGTTAGAATCTCGACAGTAGACCACAGTCGTCCATCTGCACCCGAGAAGTGTGTACTTTTGTTCACAGGCGGCGGACGCTGTAATACCCACCACGTCAGTGGAACTACCACGACAGCCGCGACCAAGGCCAACCAAAGGAAAGTATCCCGCCATCCGAAAAGCTCCAGCCAAACTGCCACCAACAACGGAAAGACTATGCCGCCGACATTAGTTCCCATAGCTGACAAGCCGATGGCCAGCCCTCGATTGTCCGTAAACCATTTGGTCACTAAGGTTTGAGCGGCCAGCGAACCCATCAATGCAATGGCTAACGGGAACAGTGTCGCGTACAAAACCTGTATTTGCCAGAGTTCACGAGCCTTGGAAACAAGCACCAGCGCACAAACTAAAACCCCAAGCCCCAGCAACACCAGCCAGCGCATGGGAAAGTGATCCATCGCCCGTCCTACCAACGGGCTAAACAAACCTACACCAAACTGCAACAACGAACCGGTGAGCATGACTTCGGTTCGCGGCACCCCAAACTCATCCAACCAAGGCACTGCAAACAACGCAAAGCTGTAAACCAAAATGCCGAGGCTAACCGCCTGGATCACCAGCGTATACGCCACAACGACCCACCTATACTGGGAGTCTGTCAATGTGACGACCGCAAAAATTGTTCATGAATCCGTCTGTCTTCAGGCTGCTGTTTGTAAACCCTCTTTCTGTAAAACATGGAAGTCCTTTTTTTATTCGTATTTTGGATATCGGCAGGTATGTCCAATATGTAGACTAGCTTACGCGCCTATTGAATAGTACTTAGCAGAGGATAGACGATCGGATTAGTGAGGTTGGACGCCGTCACTTCTTAAAGTCTGGCTTATTGATTCTAGGCGTAGCGGCTTCTGCAACATCGACCGCAGTTGGTGGTGAAAATGTGGCAGATGGCGAACGTAGGAGTAAGGCGCGATGCTGGGCAATGGCTGTGGCTTAATTTAATAGGCTTCTTAACGCCTGTCCCGACCAAAAGGAAATTGATGAATGGAAGATCGGATCGATGGTGATCGTCTTTGGAGGCGACTCATGGCAATGGCCGAGATTGGCGCCACATCGCGGGGCGGGAGTGATCGCCAGGCTTTAAGTGACGAGGATGCGGCCGGGCGAGCGCTCTTTCTGGGTTGGGTCGAGGCAGCGGGTTGTACTTGGGAAACAGATGAGATCGGCAATCTCTTTGTTCGAAGACCGGGTCGAGACAATTCACTGCCTTCGATTCTGATAGGGAGTCACCTTGATACTCAGCCTACAGGCGGTCGATTCGACGGCGTCTATGGAGTATTGGGAGGCTTGGAAGTGATCGAGACACTCAATGACCGTGGGATTCGGACTGATGCCCCTATCGACCTCGTTGTCTGGACAAACGAGGAAGGATCTCGATTCCGATACTCGATGATGGGCTCGGCGGTATGGGCTGGAAAACTGGACATCGATACGGCGCGAGATCTGGTTGACGGCGACGGCATTAGCGTTGGGGAAGAACTCGATCGACTTGGCTGGGCGGGAAAGCCGGCAGATAGCAATCGATCCTATGCCGGGGCCTTCGAACTGCATATAGAACAGGGACCGATTCTCGAAGCCGAGAATCTCGAGATCGGTGTCGTTACGGGGGTTCAAGGCTTCCGTTGGTACACGATCTGTCTAAAAGGAAACCCCGTACATGCTGGGCCGACGCCAATGAACGCACGCAATGATCCAGCCAGGGGCATCGGCGAAATTGTTACACAAGTTTACGCGATGGTGGCAGAGTATGCGCCGTCTAGTCGTGCAACGTTTGCCCAATTTGTATCCATGCCTATCTCGCCCAACACGGTGCCCGAAGAGCTTCGGTGCTCACTCGACCTGCGTCATCCCGAACGGTCGACTCTGGATGAGATGGACGAGCGGTTCCGGCAGATCGTTTCGTCCGTATGTGGAGCTGTAGGCGTCGAGAGTGAGATCATCCTCGACAACAACTCTCCACCCGTGGTGTTCAGTCGCAAATGTGTCGAAGTTGTTCAGGAGGCCGTGACACAACTCGGGTTGTCGAATCGACAGATGGTCTCCGGAGCAGGCCACGACGCCTGCTACGTTGCCTTGAAACACCCAACCTCGATGATCTTCGTGCCCTGTGACCAAGGTATTTCGCACAATGAGGCTGAGAATATCAGCCAGGAGCAGGCGGAGCACGGGGCCAGCGTATTGCTGGGGGCTGTTCGGAGAATCGCCAAAACAGCTACTGCTTAGCCATGTATTGGACTTTCATAGACCTCTGAACCGAATCGAACCTTGCGCTTATTCAATGTGGGAAAGTTTGACGCTTCTGCATGGCGGCATTCACCCCCCATCAGGTAAACCAAATCTTCACTGCCTGTATTGCGCAGATGATGAACCACCGAAGGCGTGGTAAAACCCATAAAGTCACCCGCTGCGACCTCATACGATTGCCCATCAATATCGGCTGTGCCCGTACCCGATAAAACATATACCCATTCTTCCTCACGCTCATGGGTGTGCGGTACGAAGGACTCCTTTCCTGGCGGCACACACATGTGAGCCACCATTGAACGTTTCATACCGAGGCTTCGCGAGAGTTGACTGCTACGAAACAACGAAGCGTCATTCCAGGGGTGGCTACCTTCTTTTCTGGCAGATTCAATCTGAGCAGACGTGAGCAGGCAAGTTTCTACTTCTGGCATAAGGGCAGCATCCAAAGCTGTATATTCATACAGTATTGGTAGTTTGTCTATGATTTAAATTCCGCAGCCATACCGGAAAATCCAGAAGCCAAGGAACACTTACAACCTGAACCCAAATATTGCGAGCGCGTTATGGTTGTGTCCTCAAAACAATAATTCTGGGAAACATGGTGCATGACGTGACAAATGGCGGGTGAGTCCACACAATACGCAGCTGTTTACATAACAAACAATAAAGCAAGCGTAAGTGGAAGTTCTTCAACTCCTCATCAGCGGTATCTCACAAGGGTGTGTCTACGGACTCATCGCTCTTGGTTTTGTATTAATTTATAAAGCGACAGAGATGGTCAACTTTGCTCAGGGTGACATCATGATGCTGGGTGCCTATGTGGCAATCACCTTCATAAGTATTTGGGACTGGCCTTATTACTGGGCTTTTCCCGCAACAGTGTTGGTTATGGCTGCTATTGGCGTGGCATTGGAGCGGCTGCTACTGCGTCCAATGATTGGTGAACCTCATTTTGCGGTGCTCATGCTCACTATTGGTCTGGGCTTTGTACTGCGGGCGGTAGCGGGGGCTATCTGGGGCAATGAACCCCGCGCGCTGCAAACCCCTTATGTTGGCGAGGTAATTCGGCTCGGAGAAGTGGTGATTGGCTACGAAAACCTAGCGACAATTGTTGGCACGGCAGTATTGTGTTTCTTTATGTGGGTGTTTTTTCGCTTTAGCCGGGTAGGCATTGCTATGCAAGCTGCTTCGCAGAATCAACTTGCTGCGTTTTACGTGGGCATTCCCGTTAAGCGCATGTATTCGCTGGTATGGGCACTGTCTGCGGCAATCGCCGCTGTAGCGGGGATATTAACCGCCCCAGTGTCACTGGTAGACCCGTTGATTGGATTTGTTGGTATTAAAGCTTTTGCAGCGGCCATAGTGGGTGGTTTTGGCAGCATGCCTGGCGCCATTATTGGTGGCTTGTTAATTGGTGTGGTTGAACAATTTGCCGGCTTGTATCTTCCGCCGGGGTTTGGTGACATGAGTACCTATGTGTTGTTGTTGGCGATGTTGTTGATTCGGCCCCAGGGGCTGTTTGCCACCATGCAGAAGAAGAAGGTTTGATGCGCTACATCCGTAAAACCAACTACAAACAAGACATCAAACTGATTCAACACAGTGGTCAAATTTTTTGGTACGGGCTGCTGTTGCTGGTGGTGTTTAGTGGCCCGTTATGGCTAGACCGCTACTTTATCGGTGAATTTGCACTGGTGTTTATCTATGCCATTGCGGGGTTGGGTTTAATGATATTGGTGGGGTATACCGGCCTTGTTAGTCTTGGTCACGCGGCTTTTTTAGCCATAGGTGCTTATACCCACGCCTATCTCCTTAATTTGGGGGTGCCGTTGCCTGTGGCAATGTTTGCTGCCACCTTGTTTAGTGCAATTATTGGTGGGCTTGTTGGCATACCTACATTGCGTATGACCGGCATCTATTTAGCCGTTGCAACGTTGGCATTCGCGGTAATTGTTGAACAGGTTCTGGTGCACTGGCAATCGGTCACCGGCGGTTTTCGTGGCATGGTTGTGCCTAAAGCAGAATTTTTTGGGCTAGATCTTTCATCACCAATTGCGTTCTACTTTCTGTGTTTGGCGATGTTATTGGGCAGCATGATATTGGTTATGAACTTGTTACGTAGCCCATTCGGCAGGGCCATGACCGCCGTGCGAGATTCAGAAACTTCTGCGGAAAGCATGGGGGTACACTTAGCGCACACAAAAACGTTGGCTTTTGCTTTGTCTGCCGCCTTTACTGGGCTTGCCGGAGCGTTATTTGCGCATCGCCTGAGCTATTTGTCACCAGATGCATTTACTCTTATTACCTCGATCCAATTGTTACTGATGGTGGTGGTCGGTGGTTTAGGCTCCCTCCACGGGGTTATTTTTGGGGCGATTTTCATTGGCTTATTACCCCAAGGGATTGCCATATTCCGCGACGCAGCGCCGGTTGCTGTGGCGCAAATCCCTGGTCTTGAACCGGCTATTTTTGGTGCAATTTTAATCCTGTTCCTCATTTACGAGCCGCTGGGTATCTATGGTCGGTGGTGTAAAATTCGATTGTTTTTTGAAGAGTTTCCACTTTATCGAAAGTCTACCTATAAACGACAAAAGTCTTTTTTGCGCACCGAGCGACTTCATTGAGTCTGTTGAGTGCAACAGAATTATCGGTGCACTTCGGCGGTATCAAAGCGGTGCAAGAAGTATCTTTTTCTGTAGAAGAGGGGGAAGTTTTCAGCATTGTTGGGCCCAATGGTGCTGGCAAGACCACTATCTTTAACCTTGTGAGTCGTATTTACGATGCAACCCACGGTTCGATCACCTTTGCTGGACAAGACATTACTCGGATTGCAACACACAAGGTAGCAGAACTAGGTATTGCGCGTACCTTCCAAAATACAGAGTTATTTGAAAGAGAAACTGTGTTGAATAACCTGTTGATAGGTTGCCATATCCACCGTAAAACTTCTTGGATGGAAGAAATATTCTTTTTGCCTTCAGTACAACGCCAAGAGCTTAGTTTTCGCAAGGCGGTCGAGGACGTGATTGACTTGTTAGACTTGCAAAGTTACCGAGACCAGGTCATCGGCAACCTGCCCTATGGCGTGCGCAAGATGGTGGAAATTGCTCGCGCGCTATGTTTAAAGCCAAAATTATTGTTGCTAGACGAACCTTCGTCTGGGCTTAACCCAGAAGAAACTGATGATTTGTCCTTTTGGCTTGAAGACATTAACCAAGACCTTGGCATTACCGTTATTATGGTTGAGCACGATATGAACTTAGTCAGCCAAGCTTCTCATCGGGTCATGGCACTGGCCGACGGCAAGCTGATCACCATTGATAACCCGCAAGCCGTGCAGAGTCATCCAGAAGTTTTACGTGCCTACCTGGGAGACTAAGCACTAGCCATGGGTAACTTACTCGAACTTAGAAACCTTGAAACCTATTACGGACCCGTGATGGCCATTCGCGGGGTAAGCATGGACGTAGAAGAGGGTAAAATCGTCTCGCTGTTGGGGGCGAATGGCGCAGGTAAAACAACAGTGCTAAAAACCATCAGCGGCGCCATGGAGCCACAAAAGGGCACCGTAACTTATGCCGGTGAACAAATTCAAGGCAAAGATCCTGATTGGGTGGCACGCAAAGGCGTAGCGCATGTGCCTGAAGGAAGGGAGGTTTTCCCCTTCCTCACTGTGGATGAAAACCTGCAAATGGGCGCGTTTTCCAGATCAGACAATAAAATACGCCAAGACATCGACATGGTTTACAACTACTTCCCGATACTAAAAGATCTGGTTAAAGCTCAAGCCGCGAACCTTTCTGGTGGACAGCAACAAATGCTCGCCATTGGTCGCGCACTGATGTTACGCCCTAAGTTAATGTTATTGGATGAGCCATCGTTGGGTCTGTCGCCGCGCTTGGTACAAGAAATCAGCCAAATCATCCAGCGGCTCAACACCGAGCAAGGTGTAACCGTTCTATTAGTTGAACAGAATGCCAAAATGGCATTGAATGTGGGTGATTACGGTTACGTGATGGAAGTGGGCCGTATTGTTATGGAAGATACTTGCGCACGTCTCCAACAAGCCAGCGACATACAGGAATTTTATTTGGGCATGAAGGACCAAGGTGTACGAGGCCGGCGACGTTGGAAACAACGCAAGACTTGGCGTTAGCGCTGCTATGACCGAAGTGATTGTACACGGCTGTAAAACCATTTCTGAGCTGTTTTGGAAACGCGTGACCGAACTTCCAGACAAGGTGGCTTTGCGAGAAAAGGACTTTGGAATTTGGAATGAATACACCTGGCGCCACTACGGTGACCAGGCTTGTTGGGTAGGGCTTGGTCTAAAAGCGCTTGGTCTACAGCGAGGAGATGTCTGTTCTATTGCTTCGGAAGTAAATAAAGAATGGATGTTTGCGGATTTGGGCATCATCGGCATTGGCGGTGTCACCAACGGAGTATATCCAACAGATGCATCGAACCAGGTGCAGTACCTGATTAGTGACAGCAGCACAAAATTTTATTTTGCTGAGGACGAAGAGCAGCTAGACAAGGTGTTGGGCGTGCGCGACAACACGCCAACGTTGAAGAAGATCATCATTTTTGATATGGAAGGTCTGCGCCACTTTGATGATGAACAATGTATCAGCTTTGATGATCTCATCGCCTTAGGTAAACAATACCAAATAGATCATGCCGACGTTTGGGTGCAAGCCATAACAGCAGCTCAGGCTGATGATCTTATGGTGCTTACGTATACTTCAGGCACCACTGGGCCGCCTAAAGGCGCGATGATTTCCCAAGGTAACATGCTGTACATGGCGCAAAACCTACAGTGGATTTACGGAGTAACCCCTGAGGATGAGCAATTGGGCTTTCTGCCCTTAGCACACGTCGCGGGGCGCATGTTCTACTCGTTCCTGGCCATAGAGTCGTGCTGTGTTGTTAATTTGGTCGAATCGCTAGAAACCGCCATAAGTGACCAACAGGAAGTTGCGCCTACCATACATTTTGCCGTGCCCAGGGTATGGGAAAAGCAATATTCGCTTATCGCCATCAAGCTCAAAGAAGCCACCGCTGTTGGGCGTTGGGCTTATAACATAGCGCTGAACATAGGTGCACGGGTTGCGGCTAAAACAAAGGTTGGAGAGAAGCCACCGTTGGCCCTGCGTATGGTGCATAAACCTTTAGACTTTTTAGTGCTAAAAAATATCCGCATTCTGTTAGGTATTGATGAATGCCGCTGGTTGTCCACGGCGGCTGCCCCCATTGCGCCAGACCTGATTGACTGGTACTGGGCTTTAGGCCGACCCATGTATGAAGTTTATGGGCAAACTGAATGCACCGGTATCGCCACGGCAAACATGCCTGGTGCCAATCGAGTTGGGTCTGTTGGTCGTGCAACTCTTGGCACACAAGTGAAGCTTTCCGAACACCAAGAGATTCTTATTCGTGGGCCAGGGGTGATTTCTGGTTACTGGAACAAACCGGAGAAAACAGCAGAAACCTTTGTACAAGGGTGGTTATATACCGGTGATGTTGGACGCATCGACGATGAGGGTTATATCTACATTGTTGATCGTATGAAAGACATCATCATCACCGCGGGTGGTAAGAACATCACACCCAGCGAGATTGAAAACCAGCTCAAGTTTTCCCCCTTTATCTCAGATGCGGTGGTGGTGGGTGACAAGCGCCCGTTCCTCACTTGCTTGGTGATGATTGATCAAGAAAATGTGACCCATTTTGCACAAAGTCACAACGTGCCGTTTACCAACTATACGAGTTTGTGTCATACCAGCGAAGTACAAGACTTAATTTGGCAAGAGATTGAAAAAGTGAACGACAAGTTTGCGCGGGTTGAAACGGTAAAGAAGTTTAGGCTAATTGATCAATTGTTAGATCCAGAAGATGAAGAATTAACCCCTACTATGAAGTTAAAGCGCAAGGTGGTTAATGAAAAGTATGCCAGTCTGATAAACGAGATGTATTAACGGGGACAGTTTGCATGAAAATGAGTGATGACATTGTGAGAGGGTTAAGAACCATATTGGGCGGCGTTTTTCTTGTGGCTGGTGTGGTTGCGTGTGGCGGGGGTAGTGGCGAAGTGGCTAACGGTGGCAAAGTGGCTAACAGAGGCGTCACCGATACTGAAATTGTGCTTGGTGTGTATACAGATTTGTCTGGGCCAACGGCTATCTGGGGTGTCGGTGCCACCAATGCTGCGCGTATGCGTTTCGATGAAGTTAATGCAGTCGGCGGGGTCCATGGTCGAAAAATACGCTATGTGGTGGAAGATACTTCTTACCAAGTGCCCAAAGCAATATCCGCGGCTAACAAGCTGGTGAACCGTGACAATGTGTTGGCAATTTTGTTGGGAGTAGGTACGCCACTCAATAACGCCATTATGCCTATGTTGTTTGAAAACAATGTACCTAATTTGTTTCCAATTAGCGGTGGTCGGCAGATGGTTGAGCCGTTTCACCCCCTGAAATTTACCCAGCGTGGTATTTACTATGATGAAGTGCGTGCCTCGGTAAAGTATTTTGTCGAGCAGCAAGGCAAACAAAAAGCGTGTGTTGTTTACCAAGATACAGACTATGGGGTAGAAATTTTGGAGGGCGCTCGCGATCAGCTTGAAGCAATGGGGCAAACTCTGGCCGCGGTTACTGCCCACAAGCCAACCGACAGTGAATTTACTTCCACCATTCTCAAGCTGAAAAATGCAAACTGCGACCTTGTGCTCATGGGTACGGTTCATCGGGACACCATTCTAGTGCTAGATGCAGCACGTAAAATGGGCTGGGGTGAGGTGGCATGGGTGGGTAACAATGCAGCCTACGCACAGGTGATTGCAGATCAGGCCAGTGGTGAGGGTTATTATAGTTTTGTACACATGGCAAAAATTTACGCAGACGATGACATGAGCCCAGCGGTGAGAGCGTGGTGGGATAGTTATGTCGAGCGTTATTCAAGTGAGCCGGGCTTAGCTGCTATGGAAGGCTATCGTGGTGCAGCACTGACGGTGGAAGCATTGCAACGCGCAGGCCGTGATCTAACCACCGAAGGTTTGGTTAAAGCCATAGAAAGCATAGATTCGTATACCGACATATTTGGCTACACAGTTTCCTTCGGGCCTGATAAGCACAGTGGCGCAAGCGAATCTGTGTTGTCTCAGGTGCGCGATGGCCGGTGGGTGAAATTGACGGAGGCGATTGGCTATTGAAGTGTTTAGTGTGATTGGCGGTATTGCGAATCGGATTTGAGCCGACGGCGATGCGGTAGCGAACAGCAGCGGCACTAGCTATATATTTATACAGCTAGGCAGTTTGTCTATGATTTAAATTCCGCGACCACACCGGAAAGAGACTCTTTAGCGTCACCAAACAGCATGCGCGTGTTCTCTCCGAAGAACAGTGGGTTATCCACCCCGGAAAAACCAGTAGCCATAGAACGCTTTAGCACGAATACCGTACGTGCATGATCAACGTTGATAATGGGCATGCCGTAAATGGGACTGTTCTCATCATTTCTCGCGGCAGGATTGACCACATCATTGGCTCCAATCACTACAGCGACATCGATTGCGTTCATACGCGGATTGATGTCGTCCATCTCGACTAGAACATCGTAAGAAACATTCGCTTCAGCCAGCAACACGTTCATGTGCCCTGGCATACGTCCGGCAACAGGGTGAATGGCGTAGGTAACATCAGCGCCATTTTTCTCCAAAAGCTCACCCAACTCGCGCACAACATGCTGTGCTTGCGCAACCGCCATGCCGTATCCAGGCACAAAAGTGACCGACTGTGCAGCTTCAAGAATCAAAAATGCATCTTCAACGTTAATTGGATTGACCTCTCCTTCAACCTTGGTGGCTTGCTTCACCGCACCAAAACCAGAAAATAAGACGTTCGCCAGAGAGCGATTCATCGCCTTACACATAATGTTGGTGAGAATCATACCCGCAGCGCCCACCATTGCCCCAGCAACAATGAGAATATTGTTATTAATGGCGAAGCCCGCAGCACAAGCCGCCAAACCGGAATAACTGTTGAGCAAGGAAATGACCACTGGCATGTCAGCACCACCAATCGGCAACACTGCCATTACGCCAAACAGACACGCCAGCGCAATCACTGCATATAGATAAGGCGAATCAACCGCCGGTTCTAAGCAGAACATCACTGCGCAAACAACCAGGGCGACTACTAACAAGCCGTTGAAAACGCGTTGCGCGCCAAAAACAATCGCTCTAGACGGCATCACTTCAGACAGCTTACCCCAAGCCAAAATACTACCGGTAAAGGTGATCCCCCCTATCACCACTGACAATACGATGGTGATGTCTGTAAGGGTGGTATTGCCCTGGTTGTACAGTGCCGCCCAGCCTACGAATAAGCTGGCGATACCGCCTGTTCCATTAAATAGCGCAACCATTTCAGGCATGCTGGTCATCTCAATTTTCTGTGCCGCAACCGCACCTATGGTGCCGCCGACTAATGTCGCAGCAATAATCCATGTAAAGGACAATATTTCAGCATTGAAAAGCGTCACTACTACAGCAATGAGCATGGCCACAGATGAGAGCATATTGCCGCGCACCGCTGTCGCCGGAGAGCCCAACTGCTTTAAACCAAATATGAAAAGCGCCGCCGCTAAGATGTAAAAGATGTTAATCAGTTCAAGACTCAGGACTGGCCTCATGACTGGTCTCCTGGCTTAAGCCCAGACTTTTCGGGAGTTTTTTTCTTAAACATACTCAGCATGCGGTTGGTTACTAAATACCCGCCGACAACGTTGATTGACGCAAACATGACCGCCAACGCGCCTAAAATAGTCGATAGCTGGCCGATCTCAGAACCCGCCGAGATGAGCGCGCCGACAATTGTGATGCCTGATATTGCATTAGCACCCGACATCAAAGGGGTATGTAACGTGGCAGGCACTTTTGATATTAATTCAAAGCCCAAAAATACAGACAGCATTAACACTAAACCCAGTAATACAGCTTCCATGACTAAGCTCCGTTATAGATATTTTTAATTGTTTCGTTAACCACGTTGCCATCTCTTGTGATCACACAGTGCTGCACTATTTCGTCTTGCGGATCTAAATTCAGCGATTTACTTTCCTTATCCCAAAACGCATCAATGAGGTTAAACAAGTTGTTGGAATACATTTCGCTCGCATTGCGCGCAACTTCACTTGGCAAATTGCCTTGCCCGACCACTTTAACACCATTGATTAGCGTGACTTGGTCGAGGACTGAACCTTCCACATTTCCGCCAGTTTCGACAGCCATATCGATCACCACACTACCCGGTTGCATCGCTTCTACCATATCGCGCCCGACAATTTGCGGTGCTGGCCGACCAAATAGCTGTGCCGTGGTAATGACCACGTCAGACTGCGCGATGATTTTCTTTTGACCTTCTCTTTGCAGTTCAATTTGTTCAGGTGTCAGTTCTTTCGCGTAACCTTGATCTGTTTGACCTGTATCACCCAAATCAATTTCCACAAACTTACCGCCTAACGATCTCACTTGTTCGGCAACCACAGGCCGGGTATCAAAGGCATCTACCCGTGCACCTAGGCGTTTGGCGGTAGCAATAGCTTGTAGTCCGGCAACACCTGCGCCAATGACAAACACTCGAGCAGGCCTAATGGTGCCTGCGGGCGTCATCATCATCGGCATGATTTTGGGACAATGGAAAGCTGCCAGTATCACCGTGACGTAGCCAGCCAAATTGGCTTGTGACGACAAGGCATCCATTTTTTGAGCTCGGGTGGTGCGTGGGATCATTTCCATGGAAATGGCGGTCACCCCCTGCTGCGCCATACCTTCGACCAATTCTTTTTCGTTGAACGGATCAAGAAAGCTCACGCTCACGGCTCCTGATTTAAGCTGGTTGACTTCACTCGTCTCCGGCTTACGCACCCGCAATACAATATCGGCACCCAACACTTGGCTGCGATCTGTGGTTATGCTCGCGCCTTGTGCTTCATAATCAGCATCTGTGAAACCTGCAGCAACCCCAGTACCACTTTCAACTGTGATAGAAAAGCCCGCGTCTATCAGCTTTTTCGCATTCTGCGGTACTAACGCAGTGCGTAGCTCACCAGGCCAGGTTTCCTTTGGCACTCCGATCTGCATACGATCCCCCCTAGAGGTTTGATAGTAGACGTTTGATAAATCATTTTTTCGAGCTGAAGCAGTGTACTGACCCTCATTGTGAAAACAACTTCCACGTTGTCAGTCAATATATTCCTAATTGGAACCATTCTCCTGTCGCAGCATTCTCGTTCCTTCATTACAAATACAGCAAGGCAACAAGCTCAGCAATACACGCACTCACATCCCCACTTGCAAGATGACCCCGAGCTTCCCACAATAACACTTGGAGCCTACCGCTCTATTTTACAGGGGAGACAGATGAGCAACCGGGCCGCACTGATCGCGGTAATAGCAGCCTTTGTGGTCGGCATTCTTGGCAGTCTTGCGGTTCGACCACCGGGTCAACAAGCAAAACCAATCACCCACCACGACACCAGCGAAGCCCCGACGCGCATCCATTGGCGCGTGCCCCTAGTATTCCAATCTAGCATGCCGGTTTTGGGCGATAACCCCATTTATGTATTCGATATCATTCGCCGGGCATCGAATGGCGCCATTCGCCTAGACATATTCGAGCCTGGTGAAATCGTACCTGCATTTTCAGTAACTGATGCAGTACGCGATCGTAAAGTAGAAGCAGGCTACGTATGGGTCGGGTACGACCAAGGTAAAATTCCTGCGTCACCCTTACTTGGAGCGGTGCCATTCGGCATGGAACCATGGGAGTACAGCGCGTGGTGGTATGAAGCCGGTGGCCGTCAATTAGCAGAAAAATTGTATGCCAAACACAATATCCACCCTATCTACTGTGGTATGACCGGACCTGAAACCGCGGGTTGGTTTCGAAAGAAAATTACTTCCCGAGACGACATCAAGGGTTTGAAAATTCGATTCGCAGGACTGGGTGGCAAAGTGCTGGAGCGGCTAGGCGCCAGTGTTACGATGATACCTGGTGGAGAAATTTTCCAAGCCTTGGAAAAAGGTGCCATCGATGCATCTGAATTCGCCTTGCCGGTGGTCGATCAGCAACTTGGCTTTAATCGTGTGGCTAAATTTAACTACTACCCCGGCTGGCACCAAACCTTTACCGCCTCGCACTTGGTAGTCAATATCGACGCGTGGGGTAGCTTGTCAAAAGCAGATCAAGCCATGCTAGAGATGGGGTGTACCGCGGGTGTTATTCGCAATTTGTCAAATTCTGAAGCAAGCCAAGGCGCTGTTATTGCCGCCTTTCCCAGCATTGGGGTGAGTGCTGAAACACTTCCAATGCCGTTACTGCGCGAACTGGAAGCCGCAGCTGCCGCAGTAATGGAAGAAGAGGCTGCAAATGACCAAGACTTCGCAGAAATCCTAGCCTCTCAACTTGAGTTTCGTAAGACCTACCAACACTGGAAATCTCGTGCCTATTTACCTAGAGATTTCTAATGGTTAACAAAGATTACCTTCCACACACATCGCTGACACGACGTATAGACGTAGGCATTGACTACATTGGCAAACTCGTTTCATATATTTGGTTGGTTCTCCTCATCGTCATTGTTTTCAACGTATCGTTACGTTATCTACTGAGTGAAGGACGTATTGAGTTCGAAGAGCTGCAATGGCATTTGTATGCGATTGGGTTTTTATTGGGGCTAAGCTATGCCTACCAAGCGGACAGCCACATCCGCGTAGATGTATTGCACGAACGACTGTCGCACCGTGCCCAGGCTTGGATCGAGTTATACGGCATATTGCTATTTTTACTGCCTTTTATCGCTCTTATCCTCATCTATTCAGTACCCTTTGTGGCATCTTCGTTCGCGTTATCCGAAGTATCTCCGTCTCCTGGCGGCCTTCCCCTTAGGTGGCTCATCAAAGCCAGCTTACCCTTAGGGTTCTCGCTGTTGTTTCTAGCGGTGCTGTCTCGATTCATTCGCGTTTGGGTTTTTCTATTTTTACAAGCCTCGCCAACCCCAGGAGTGCAACATGGCAGCGAATGAAATTCTCGCCACCGTCATGTTTGTGAGCTTCCTTGCCTTGGTTTTTACCGGCTTTCCTGTGGCTTGGATTCTAGGCGGCTTAGCAGTCATGTTCAGTGCCTTCGCAGTAGTGCTAGAGGTAGACTTTGCCATACCCATTGGCATGAACTGGGCCTATACATCACTCACAGTGGATCGAATTTGGAATGTGATGGAAAACTGGGTGATGGTGGCATTACCCATGTTCATCTTCATGGGATTGTTGCTTGATCGATCCGGCATTGCTGGCCAGCTAATGATAAGTTTTGCTCGCCTATTCGGTAACATCAGAGGCGGCTTAGCGGTGGCCGTTGCTTTCATCGGTCTCTTGTTAGCGGCAACCACAGGCATCATTGGGGCGTCTGTTGTCCTACTTGCCTTGTTGGGCTTACCTGCCATGCTCAGCCAAGGTTACGACAAATCTTTCGCAGCCGGCACTGTCACTGCGGTGGGCACGTTAGGTATTTTGATTCCGCCTAGCATTATGTTGGTTTTGATGGCTGACCGCATGTCCATGAGCGTGGGAGATCTATTTCTAGGCGCGGTTTTTCCTGGTTTGTTACTCGCATTTCTTTACATTGCATACATTCTGATCTTTGCCTGGCTTAAACCTTCAGTCGCACCCGCGGCTGTAACAGAGCCTTTCGATATGCAAGCAGTTTGGGACTTATTCAAAGCCATACTCCCACCTGCATTTCTTATTCTAGCGGTACTAGGCAGTATCTTTTTTGGGCTGGCCACACCAACCGAAGCAGCAGGAGTTGGCGCTTGCGGGGCGCTATTTCTAGCCCTCATCAACCGCCGGTTAAACAAGTCGATAATGAGCGATGTGTTACAAGAAACCACCCGTACGACTGCCTTCATCTTCGCCATACTCTTGGGCGCTACTGCTTTTTCACTGGTGTTACGCGGCTTAGGAGGAGATGAACTCATCGAACGAGCGTTAATGAGCCTACCTTTCGAACCGACAGGCATCATCATTAGCATTCTAGTGGCTACCTTCTTGCTCGGGTTTTTTCTAGATTGGATAGAACTCACCCTCATCGTACTGCCCTTAGTATCGCCAGTCGTAGTTACTTTAGGCTTTGACCCAGTGTGGTTCACTATTCTTTTTGCGGTATGTTTGCAAACTAGTTTTTTAACACCCCCTGTCGGTTTTGCGATCTTTTATCTTAAGGGTGTCGCTCCAGAAGGTATCGATGTGGTCACCATCTACAAAGGGGTGGTACCGTTTATTATTTTGCAAGTGATAGGCATGTTAGTCATCTTTAACTGGGAAGCTGTAGTCATTTGGCTACCGGCCCAGGCATATGGGTAACTATACCAGTGTCTGCCATCGGCCAAGCAATTGAACTTTTCAATCAACCTAGGCTCCAATCGTCACACACCGATAAAAACTGATGGCTAATGAATTTTCTACTGACAAGACACAACACGTTCGTAGCGTATCTCACAATATGCACAATATTGTTCTTACATGCACCCAGCACAAAAGCAGACTGGTCCGTTGTCAGCCAGCCTGAGCAAGCGGAATTAATTGAATTATTCACTTCTCAGGGCTGCAGCAGTTGCCCTCCCGCAGACACTTGGCTTACTCAGCTAAAAGAAAACCCTCAGCTGTTTAAGAGTGTTGTGCCAATTTCTTTTCATGTAACGTATTGGGACTATTTGGGTTGGCAAGATCCGTTTGGCCAGCAACAACACGACGTTCGCCATCGACTGATGGCAAAGAAAGCAGGTACAGGGGTCTATACCCCCGGAGTATTTCGCCAAGGCAAGGAATTTAGAGCATGGCGAAATCGCGCCAGCAAGAATTTTCAACCAAGTTCAGATAGGGCCGTGGTAGGTACACTGTCAGCGCAGGCTATTGATCAACATCTTTTTGTCTCATTTCAGTCAAATCTCAAACTGTCACAGCCTCGCATTCACCTCGCCATATTGGGATCACAACAAACACGAGTTCGCGCAGGCGAAAATAAGGGCCGAGTACTACATCATGATTTCATCGCCAGATCTCTCACCACTTCGATCATGCATATCATGAACAAAAACGAAACGGGTAGTGCTATCCCCACCTGGTCTACTAATTTGCCACTCAACGCCCCACCAAATTCTAACGCCATCGCAATTTGGGTTGTAGACAAGAATGATAACTATATTCAAGCTGCCGGGGGTTATTTTGAGAGTAACTAACGAAGAAGCAGTACACCGAGCTTCCAAAATAACTGAGTACAGTTTGTCTTAGTAGTCAGATAGCGAAAAAACCAACTGCCCACCAATGTAGGTTTGCTCGACCTGAATGTCCATAATCTGCTGTGCATCGACAGTTAATAGATCCTCTGACAGGACAATCATGTCGGCGTACTTGCCGACCTCCAAACTACCCTTTATATCCTCATCAAAATTAATGTACGCGCCGTTTATGGTATAGGCCTTGACCGCCTCTTCTATCGTGATGGCTTCATCCGCGCCAAACACTCGGCCACTTGCGCCTTGACGAGTGACCGCCGCAAAGATGCCTACCAGCGGTCCGATGGGTAATACATCACTGGACAAGGCTACAAACACACCATGATCCATTGGCGAGCGTATAGGATTGTTGTGCTGCAACCGCCAACCATCGAGATTCGCCACATAACGTCCTTCCAACGTGTAGGTAAAGTTAGGCTGTTGAGTGATGAGAATATTGTGCAGCGCCATTTTCTCCATGGTAGCGTCGCTCGGTCGCATGGAAAAATGATTAAGGTAGTTGCGGTGATCTGGCCTGGGATCGCTGGCCAACGCATCAGCCAGCGTGTCTACCACCAATTCGATGGCCGCATCGCCAATAGCGTGTATACCCATCTGCCAACCAGCGGTGTAAATCTCATTGATGTGCGCCACCAGTTCTGGTTCGGGCATGTTTAAGTAGCCTCGATAATCAACCCGACCCACATAAGGTTCTTTTGTGAAGGCCGCCGGACCAGTGAAACCACCGTCGGCAAAAACTTTGATAGGGCCAATTTTGAGCCAATCTGTACCTTCACCTACCCGAGCTTTTAATTGCTGTATGGCTGCCGGGTCATGCCATTGAAACTGTAACGTCGAGCGCGGCAACTTTACCCCGGGCTTGGCATATATCGCTTCGTACATGGGGTAATCAGCTGGGCGCTTGGCGGCATCGGTAATACTGGTAATGCCCATCGATAACAGATTGTTGAGATTGATCTCTAGACTGACAATGAGTTCATCGTATGCAGCGTCTGGCACCAACCGCGCGACAATCTCCTGGCGTTCACGGATGATGCCATTGGCTACGCCCCACTCGTCCCGCTCGATGACACCGCCGTCAGGGTCAGGAGTCGTATCGCTAATGCCGGCAAGCTGCAAAGCCAAAGAGTTCACCACCGCACTATGAGCACCAGCACGCGTCAAGATAACCGGGTTGTCTGGCGCCGCTTGATCAAGATCTTGCCGTAGGGGTTTACGCCCTTCACTCATCTGGTCTTCTGACCATCCATATCCGGTAATCCATTCTCCTTGACCCAACTCTATGGCTTTAGCGTGGATTAGATCTAACATTTGCACAATCGACGCAACCTTGGTTAAGTCGATGTAGCGCTGTGGATTGCCGCTGATATGGATGTGAGAGTCCACAAAGCCTGGCAGCAGTGTTTTGCCTTGTAAGTTCACCAGGCTCACGGCCTGATATTTCGCCGCAATTGCAGCATCACCAACTTCGACAATACGGCCATTGTCTACCACCAGCGTGTTGGCTATGGTGAAGGCCGCATCGACAGTGACAATTTTACCATTGGTCAGAATCAAATCCACCGAGCGGCGAATAGATTCTGTTGGTTGCGGGGTCGATTGCTCAAGCTGACAACTCGCAAGCAACAACAGACATAACAAACCCAAAACTGTTCTCCTCATCCGCCATCCCTCTCATCATCCAACCAATTGAAGTATCTATTGCCTGAGAATATACTTCAATTTTTTTAGGATACGACAGCCATGACAACATCACTCTATGAACTCAGTGTGGCGAGTTACATTCAGGCACTCGGCGCAGTGACCGGATACCTCAACAAAGGTGCAGTACATGCAGCTGACAAAGGTATTGATCTCAGCAGCATTGTCGAAACCAGGTTATACCCAGATATGCTGCCCTTTAGCTTTCAAATGCACTCGGTTGTACACCACTCCAGAGGGGCCATTGAAGGTATTCGCGAAGGTGTGTTTGGCCCACCCCAAAATCTCGCAGAGTTAGACTATGCAGGTTTCCAAGATTTGATCCAGCAGACTCACTCTGATTTAAAGGCGCTGTCCGCGGATTCGATCAACGAAATGGCAGGCAAGACGGTCATCTTCAAACTTGGAAGTAATGAAATCCCCTTCACCGCCGAAAATTTTGTGTTGTCGTTTTCACTGCCTAACGTGTATTTTCACGCAGCTACAGGCTACGACATGTTACGCATGCAAGGTACGCCTATCGGCAAACGCGACTTTATGGGCTCACTCCGAATAGGCGTTTAACCAAAGGTGACGGTCTAGGCAGCTATGCCGATGCTATCGCCCTGAACATTTAAAACAGAGAACTAAACCATGTTAAAAACTAATTTCTTTACCAACCTAAAACGCATCACGATATTATGCTTACTCCTCATAGGCGCACCCGTGACCTATGCAGCACTCGATGTACCTTCTGGCGACTACACCCTTGAAGCAACTCATGGCTATGTCACCTTCAGCTATTCTCACCTGGGGTTTTCAACCCCTCACGTAGGCTTCAATAGCTTTACTGTAGATCTAAAACTAGACGCGCAGCAGCCTCAAAACAGCAGCTTGTCGGTGGTTATTGATGCCAACAGCATCGACAGTCGGGTCGATGAATTCGATGAGCATCTCGTCGGCGAGCGTTTCTTCGATACTGCAAATCACCCGACCATCACCTTTGTATCCACCTCAATTGTCATGGGTGAAGATAACAAAGCGACGGTAACCGGTGATCTCACTATCAAGGGTCAGACACATTCTGTTGATCTAGACGTGGTGTTAAACAAAGCAGGCATGCACCCCATGCTCAAAAAACCCATGGTGGGCATCAATGCTGAGGGCACTGTAAAACGATCTGCTTGGGGGTTGGGATATGCAGTGCCCATGGTAGGTGATGAAGTTAACCTATTCATTACGACAGAGTTACAGCAAGCAAACTAAACCTTTCTGTATGAATGAGCCCTACACTGCGGGTGCGCGGTATTTGCACTGGGTCATAGCCGGGTTAATTGTTCTACAGGTTGTGTTGGCGAAATGGGCGGAGTCTGCCGCGGACGCCAACACACCCCTGCAACAACTTGCCTTGCTCGCCAATCATAAATCGATAGGCATGACCATACTCATGTTGGCGGTGGTGCGCGTCATTTGGCGGGCACTAAACCCGCCACCAAGCCTTCCCAGCCACATAGCAACCTGGCAGGTGTGGGCTTCCAAGACAGCGCACTGGTCACTGTATGGTTTGCTGTTTGCACTGCCACTAAGTGGTTGGCTGATGTCCTCCGCTTCAGCTTACGCGGTCAGTTGGTTTAACCTGTTTACCTTTCCCGACCTCGTCGCTGCAGACGAACTTTTAAAATCTCAGCTCACCCAGATTCACGAGTTGCTCTCCCAATTGTTGTTCTTTTTAGCTTCGGTGCATATTTTGGCAGCGCTGTTTCATCACTTTCGTGATAAAGACGACATTCTCAAACGAATAATCAGCCCCGGCTCGCTACTGCTCGGGCTCGCCCTCGTTATTGTCGGTGTTTGGCAACTGGGTTTTGCCACTCAAAAACAAGCGTCGCCAACAAAAAGTACAGATTCACAACAAACCACTTCAGTGGAAGCCGCAATCTCTGCCATGCAAAAAACTATTCCCGAGGTTGTGGCATCAGATCTCCCCCGATGGAACATAGACTACGCATTCAGTCATATAGAATTTAGCGCCGAACAGGCAGGCGCACAATTTACCGGACGCTTTTCCGAATGGCAGGCGGAAATACAATTTGACCCACAACAACTCGACCAGAGTCAGGCCACGGTGACCATACATTTGGCTTCGGTAAATACCCAAGACAAAGACCGAGACTCTACTCTCGACCAGCCGGAGTGGTTTGGTGGCCGTCGTGCGCAATTTAGTGCCAGTCATTTTGAAGTGTTAACAGGCAATGAATATGTGGCTACCAATGCAACCCTCAATTTCGGCGCGCAAGCGCATCCGATCGAGTTTAAATTCACATACGATGCACAAAACACAACGCTGAGTGGCAATGCGAGGCTGGATCGATTGGTCTTAGGAATTGGTACCGGTGAGTGGCTCGATACAACCTGGGTGGGGCAGTTTGTCGACGTTAAGGTAGTTGTTAAAGCCGAATAACCTGTACTCGCGACTAGGCTCTGAGAAAATCATCCGCCCCATAGGTGTCAACGATGAGTTTTCTCCAATCTTCATCTGTTTCCAAATCGCTTGGCTCGCGCATGGTATTCCCTTTGCTGCGAAGGTCTTGGCAAAAAATATCGACAACCATCTGCGGTGTGAGGTTGTACTGAGAATCAGCAAATAAATCAGCGGCGGCCTGATCTTTGAAACAAAAGGCTTTCCACAAAATTGAAACACGAATCTGATCTCGGCTGTATTGCCGGATAGATTGATTGTTTA
>QIGT01000477.1 GCA_003230835.1 Gammaproteobacteria bacterium | reverse complement strand
GAATTAGAATCAGGCCTGCAAGCCGTAATTGATCAATGTGCGAACATTGGTCTCTTCCTGGTGCCCGTCGGTGAGCTCGAATACTGGCTTCAAGGCCGGGGTATTTCAGCATCAAAGAAGACTAAATGGGCTTGGGCGAATGAGGCAGCACAGTACATTCACCTTAGTGAAACGGAAGACAATGATATCTGGAAGTTCATTGGCCAAGTGGGCCGATTTCTAGAAAGCCAGTTCGGGTAACCTATTGCATTTGGCTCGCTTTTTTTCGCAAGTTTTCCGAAAGAATTTTTGTGTTGGCTCTGACTGCTTGTAGCCCCATAGAAACTGGTGAAGAGTTCGCGCTCGAAAAAATTTCGTAAAACTCTCTAAGCTATTGATATTATTGGTGCCCGAGGCCGGACTTGAACCGGCATGGAGTTGCCTCCGAGGGATTTTAAGTCCCTTGTGTCTACCAATTTCACCACCCGGGCAGATTACGATGTAGGAATCGCAGCAGTGGTGCCCAGGGAGGGAGTCGAACCCTCACGCCACTAGGACACTAGAACCTAAATCTAGCTTGTCTACCAGTTCCAACACCTGGGCAAGTGAGGCGCGCATAGTACGAGGCTTAGTTTGGTCTTTCAATACCACTGTGGCGAACATCTTGGCCTTTCACCTGATATATCACATATTCACCAATATTCTTGGCGTGATCGCCAATACGTTCTAGGGCGCGGGCTGCCCACATTAGGCTAACAGACATCTCAACCTCATCAGGCTGGTCGCGCATCTTGCCAATGCAGTGTCGTACCAGTTCGTTGTAAGCACGGTCTATGTCCGCATCGTCGCGTATGACGCGAAGGGCATTTTCTACGTCCAAGCGTGCAAATGCATCTAGGGCGCGATTCAACATCTTCACCACGTTGTTGTGGATACCTCGAAATATTGCGTATTGATCTTCTGGTATTGGGTTGTCTGCCAAGGTGAGAGCCATGCGCGCGATGCGTTCGGCTTCGTCACCGATGCGTTCTAGGTCGGTGATGACTTTCATGACGCTGACTACAGCTCGAAGGTCTCCTGCAGTAGGTTGTCGCTTGGCAATGATCGACACGCAGCGATCGTCCAAATCTACTTCGAACTGGTTTAGGCGAGCTTCGACATCGCGAACTTCCTCTGCAATTTGCACATCGTGGTTAATCAAGGCGGTGCATGCATTGTTTACTTGTTGCTCAACCAAGCCACCCATTTCCATTAATAGCTCTCGAATTTGCGCGAGTTCAGTGTCGTATTGTTCTGATATATGTTTTGTCATAACGCTAGCCATACCTGCCTGTAATGTAGTCTTCGGTTTGCTTTTCTTTTGGGTTACGAAAAATGGAATCGGTGTCAGCGAATTCAACGAGTTCGCCAAGATATAAAAATGCGGTGTAGTCGGAAACCCGCGCGGCTTGTTGCATATTGTGGGTGACGATCACAATAGTGTACTCATCTTTCAGCTGATGAATAAGCTCTTCAATCTTCAAGGTTGATATCGGATCGAGTGCTGAAGCTGGTTCGTCTAACAATAGCACTGTAGGTTTGATGGCGACTGCCCGTGCGATGACTAAGCGCTGTTGCTGTCCGCCAGACAAACCCAAGGCGCTGTCTTTGAGCCGATCTTTAACTTCGTCCCAAAGTGCTGCGCTGCGCAAAGCCCATTCAATCCGCTCATCTAGCAATGACTTTGACGTCTCACCTTGAATGCGTAAGCCATAGGCGACATTTTCGTAAATACTCTTAGGGAACGGGTTGGGGCGTTGGAATACCATGCCAATTCGCCTTCGTAGGTCGGCAACGTCAACGCGTTGATCGTGAATATCGATTTCGCCAAAGGTAATGGTGCCGGTGATGGCGACATCATCAATCAGATCGTTCATACGGTTGAAGCACCGTAATAAAGTAGATTTACCGCACCCAGAAGGGCCGATGAAGGCGGTGACACGCTGCGTCGCAATGGTTAGGTTGATGTTAGCGAGTGCTTGTTTGTCGCCGTAATATAAAGATAAATCGTGTACTTGTAATTCCGACTGCATACTGTTGTTTCTTGGTTGTGTCATAAAGGTTAACTCTCAACTCCACGATAGCGGCGTTCAAGGCGGCCGCGTAAAGTGATGGCTGTTAAATTGAGCACGACAATGATGATGATCAGCAATAGTGCTGTGGCATACACCAGTGGGCGGGCGGCTTCTACATTAGGGCTTTGAAAACCAACATCATAGATATGGAAACCCAAGTGCATGAACTTACGTTCCAGATGTAGGTATGGGAAGTTAGTATCGATGGGTAGTGTTGGGGCGAGTTTAACCACGCCGACCAGCATCAGGGGGGCAACCTCACCGGCGGCCCGGGCTACCGCTAAAATGACACCAGTCAATATGGACGGGCTCGCCATGGGCAATATCACTTTGAATAGTGTTTCTGCCTTGGTCGCGCCTAAAGCTAAACTGCCTTCGCGCAGGGACCGAGGGATACGTGTGAGTCCTTCCTCGGTAGAGACGATGACAACCGGCACAGTCAATAGAGCCAAGGTGAGTGAAGCCCACATGAGGCCAGGTGTGCCGAAAGTAGGGGCAGGGAGTGATTCTGGAAAAAATAGCCTGTCGATATTCCCACCTAAGAAGTAGACGAAAAAACCCAGGCCGAAAACGCCATATACAATAGAGGGCACACCGGCGAGATTATTTACTGCGATACGTATGAACCTTACGAAAGCGCCTTGTTTGGCATATTCGCGGAGATAAACTGCTGCTATCACACCAAAGGGTGTGACAAATAGCGACATCAGCATAACCATTAACACAGTGCCGAATATGGCAGGGAATATGCCTCCTTCGGTGTTTGCTTCACGGGGTGGCTTAGTCAAGAAACGCCCTATGGCGCCCAAGTAATGAGCGCTCTTTTGCCAAGCGGACATATCGTTGGGTTGCCAAGCATGCAGAATATCAGCGACTTTCAGTTCGAATAGCTCGCCACTTGCGGTGCTTAGTGTGAGTTGGTCTTGGTCTAATAATTTATAAAGGTTGCGAAGTTCTGTATTGCGATGAGCGTATTGTTCACGAAGGTCAGCAACCTCCTCCTCAATCTCGCTTGAGCGTTGTGGATTGCTGTCGCCGGATAACTGTAACGCACGCTGTTGTAAACGCAGTCTTTCAAGACGGTAGCTAATGTGGTTCATGGAGCCACTTTCTAGTGCATCTATGTCTGTGCGAATGACCGCGGCTCGGCTCACACGTTGTATCAGCAAGGCACCGAGTTGAGCGGGTTCAGTCAATACCGTATCAATCCCGTTTACCGTTACACCTACAGGTATCCCATAGGCATTACCCCATTCCACTCGTTCGAGAGCGAGCAGGTTAGGCTGCGGGGCCATGCTAGAAATCTGATTTAGAAACATCCACCGAAAATCTGGTGGGTTTATTCGTCTGTTGCCGGTTTTAAGTAACCAGCGTTCCAACACCTGGGTATCTGGCTTAACCCATTTAGCATTACCAGAAGATTCTAGGAATTGCTGAACTGAAATATGATCTAGTTCTACCAGCTCTGCATATACTTCATGTGCTTGACCCTGTGCGTCATTAAATTTAATCAACTGCACATCGCTGGGCCAAAAGTGTGAGAAACCTTGGTAGGCAATCAACCCAAGCACGCCTACAACTGCGGTAATACTGATGCCGACTGCAGCGGCATTCATCCAAATCCAGGGTTCTCCAGATGCGAACCATTTACGAAGAAAGTGAGTCATGGCTATAAACTACCGTAGCGAGAGCGAAGACGTTGACGAACGAGTTCAGCGAAAGTGTTGAATAGGAATGTGAGGATAAATAACACCAGGGCTGTTAAGAACAAGATGCGATAGTGGCTGCTGTTCACTTCTGCTTCCGGCAGTTCGACTGCAATATTAGCCGCGAAGGTGCGCATACCTTCAAAGATGTTGAAGTCCATTAAAGGCGTGTTGCCAGTGGCCATAAGTACGATCATGGTCTCGCCGACAGCCCTGCCCATGCCGATCATCACTGCAGAGAAAATGCCTGGACTGGCGGTAAGCAACACCACCCGCATTAAAGTTTGCCAGCGAGTTGCACCTAGGGCCAATGAGCCATTTGTCAGGTGGGTGGGCACGCCGTAAATGGCGTCTTCTGCGATGGAAAAAATGGTAGGGACAACGGCCAGCCCCATAATAATACCCACCACTAACGCATTGCGTTGGTCATAGTTGAGTCCCAGAACTTCGCGGAACCATGTTCGGCTATCCCCACCGAAAAAGTATTGTTCTAGAAGTGGGCCAATGTCGAATGCCATGTAAACGCCGAGGACGATAATTGGCGTGACAATGAGGCCGTACCAACCTGCTAGTGGCTTGGTTGCTCTTTCAGGTAGTCGTGACCAAGACAACGCAAACAACACCAGCAGAGCTGGCAGCACAAAAAATATGGCCAGCACGCTCGACAAGTTAGCCTCAACTATGGGTGCGAGCCACAACCCACCAATAAACCCGAGGATCACCGTGGGCAATGCCGCCATCATTTCAATGCCGGGTTTCACCCAGGACCGCATCTTCTGCGACATGAAATATGCTGTGTATATGGCTCCCATGATAGCTACGGGTATAGCGAACAAGAGCGCGTAGAAGGCGGCTTTGAATGTGCCAAAGGCCAGGGGGATCAAAGAGAACTTTGGTTCAAAGTCATTGTCTGCAGATGAAGATTGCCAGCTGTATCTAGGCTCTGGGTAACCTTCGTACCACACTTGCGCCCATAAACTGCCCAACGACAGTTCTGGATGTTTGTTGTCTAGGTCAAATATTTTAATAGATTGAGGATCGTTCGCGACAATCAGTTGATTGGAGCGTGGTGATACGGCCATGCTTGACGAAGCTGCTAAAATGCTGGTTCTCAGGCTTGCGATCTTACGCTGAGAAGTGGGGTACAAAAGTGTCAAATTGCCGTTGTGTTCTAGGGCGGCAAAGCCTTTCCGCCTAGGCTCCATGACAAATCTATGCACATAGGTGTCGAACTCGAAGGTTCGAAGCGGCTCAAGCCGTGTACCTGTGGTATCTCTAATCAAGCTCCACTGCACAACTTGCCCCAGGCTATCTGCAATCAGCAGCGAGTATCGTCCTAGAATGATATCGCTAGCGGTCAGCTGCGCGCCTGACGATAGAAGGTTTGCGGAAAAGAGCTTGCGGGGTTGGGACCATGCCTTGATGTCGAACAGTTCTACATCTCCTTGATCTGATAGTGCGTATATCCATTCGTTTCTGGCGCCTAGGTAAAGCTGGTGGGCTGCCTGGTCTGTGACTATAGATTGACGTTGCGGCGAGGGCAGTGAGTATCCCATTTCGACGCCTGTAAAGCGGTACAACGTTATCGTTCTCGTATCGCTGGTGGCTACCAGTAACTCATTATCGTTTAGATGAACATCGAATCCACTGGTTGGTCCAATTTCTATCGGTTTGCCAGTGAATGGATAATCTAGTTGTGCTGTAAGTTTCCGTTCATCATCAATAAAACTAACTATGTATTGGGCACGAATGAAGGTGAGTTGTTGGTGGATATCCAAAATTGCGTAGACATCAACTAAAGGGTACACCCGCTGAGCGTGTACCACCTCGGTGTTGAGGTTGAATGCGGAAATGGGTACTCCGCTGTGGGCGTCATAGAATTCTAGGATACCCTGACGGCTCAATCGCAAGAACACATCGCCGTTTTCACTAACATCGACAAGTACGGGTTCCCGTTCGACGACCGCAATGTCTGGGCTCGATTCTATTCCCCCTGGCGAGAATATGGGCGCCACTACCCACAGCAAATATCCAAATATCAATGTAATGGCGCCGATCACGCCAGCGCCGCCTAGCCCAACAACCCAACGGGTGGTTTGGTTCAACCAGCGTCGTCGGCGCGACATGCGACTAATTAGTAGAGATTCAGTCATTACCAGAGCTATCGTATGGGCTGATTGTCATGCTATATGAGTTTGGCAAGTTCACGCCCGGCTACTTGGCTCGAAAGAGGCACGTAACCATCTTTGTGTACGGTTTCTTGCCCGTCACTCGAAAGAATAAAGCGGATAAATTCTCTTTCGATCGGCGCAAGTGGTTGGTTGGGCTTCTTGTTAATATAGACATAAAGGTATCGCGCTAGTGGGTAGCTGCCATCGAGTGCATTTTCAGGCGTGGCTTCAATTGCCTCGCTACCTTGTGAAGATAACGATAAGGCTTTAACACCGGAGGTTATGTAGCCTACACCGGAGTAACCGATGCCATTGAGGGAAGACGCAACCGCTTGAACTACCGAAGCAGACCCTGGTTGCTCATTGACACTATTCCTGAAATCCCCTCCGCATAAGGCTACCTTCTTGAAGTATCCGTATGTGCCCGAGACAGAATTACGACCGTAGAGTTGAATCGGCCGATCGTTCCAAGAGCCACTCAAGCCCAATGTTCCCCAGGCAGTGTGTTCTTGGTTTGACCCGCATCTACGGGTGACTGAAAACATTGCATCGACTTGTTCGAGCGTCAGCTCGTTAACGGGGTTGTCTTTGTGTACGTATAGGGCCAATGCGTCGATGGCAACTTTGATCGCGGTAGGTTTGTAGCCGTACCTTCGTTCGAAAGCTTCCACCTCTCTATCCTTCATCGCGCGACTCATGGGTCCGAAGTTGGCTGTGCCTTCGACCAGCGCTGGGAGTGCTGTGGAAGAGCCTGCTGCTTGTATTTGGATGTTTATACTTGGATAGATCTTGCTGAATGATTCTGCCCACAAAGTCATTAGGTTTGCCAACGTGTCAGACCCAATGCTGGACAGATTGCCAGATATGTCAGCGACAACTGTATAGTCGTCTAGCGTATTATTGCTCTCTAGAACGACTTGAGATGCATCGACAACATCAACGGGCACTAGATCTATCACTGGTGCTGTAATGGTTTTTTTGCTTTCTGTCGAAGGTGCTGGATCTGAACAACCGGCTAGTGCAAGGCAAATTATTAGCCACACTGGCTTCATATGTTTTTTTCCTGATTGGTTAAATTTACTTCTGGATTCTCGCCGGGCGAGAGTTTTTCGAAGTCACAAAAAAATGTGCTGCCAACACCGAGGCTACTTTGTATCTGTAAGGTGGAGTGGTGACGGCGTAAGACGTGTTTAACGATGGCAAGGCCAAGTCCTGTTCCTCCGCGAGTTCGCGAACCTGCCATGTCGACGCGATAAAAACGCTCTGTTAGTCGCCCCAAATGTTCTTGTGCTATACCTAAGCCTACGTCCCTTACAGATAACCGAACTCCATCTCCAAAATCCTCGCACCGAATTGTGATTGGTCCGCTATTGCGGCTGTATCGAATAGAGTTAGCGAGTAAATTGACGCATACGGAGTGAAGCTCACTTTGTGTACCCATGATTTGGCGCTCGGTATCGATAAGAACAGAGATTTGGCTGTCGTCGCTGAACATTGGGCGTAGTTCTTCCACTGCCGACTTAATGGGCTCAGCGAGGCTCATGGCACTTTGTTTCACTTCGCTGCTTGATTCGAGCTGGGTGAGCAAAAGTAGGTCGTCCACCAGCGACTGCATGCGGCGTAAGGGTGATGGCAGGCGTTCAATGAGGTCTAATTTTAGCGCTGGGTCTTCATCCGGATCGGTTAGGGTCTCCATATAGCCTGACACAACGGTGAGTGGTGTTCGTAGCTCGTGAGATACATTGGCAATGAAATTTTGACGCATGGTGAGTAAGCGATTGAGGGTTGTGACGTCTCTAACAATGATAATTGCGCCGCCTAGTTCTGTGTCTAGACGCCGAGCCTCCAAGGTGGTGTCGATCGCAAAAGGTGACTGAAACTCAACCGGATCTTGTTGCTGGTCTGTGCGAATAAAGTTAAGAAATTCTGGAATTCTAACCACAGTTCCCAAGCCTAAGCCGACATCTTTGTCGCTCAGGCGCAGCAGCTTTTTTGCTGCCGCATTGAGAGACTCTATATCGCCATTGTCATTCAAAACGATAAAGCCATCGGGAATGATCTCGGTAAGGCTAAGGATCTCTCGAAGACGCTGTGCCATTGCTCGAGTCCGCTCACGCTCTCTTGTTAGCGAGCGAAAGGGTAGGTATGCAAGGGCAGCCCAGCTCTCAAGACCGTTTCGTGGTCGTCGTAATGGTCTGTTCGCCCAGCGTTTAATTTTTCGAAATTCTCGAGCTTGTAGGCCGATCCATATTAGGCTTGCGCCGAACAGAGACCATCCCACCGCATCGATTTGACCGCCTAGAATGAAGGCTAGGCTGATCAAAGCGATGATGATGAAAATTTCTTTTAGTGAGTCCAAGGGGTCTACTTGCGTTGGTCTAATACTTAAAACTGATGTCGAGTATCAGTCGCCGATAGTCTTCTTCTATGCCGATATCCATATTGCGCTTGTTGAGGTGCAGAGTTCCTCTCAGGAGAATGTTTGAACTGACTGAATAACCCACTCGCAGGAGATGCCCCCTGCCGTCAGTACCGCCACCTAAGAAGTCAGAGCCGCTGAATGTGGCAAGCACCGCATCGGCTTCGAGATCTCGGTAACTGTATTCAAACTGCCATTTCTTCGCTTGGTAGTTGGCACCAATTGCGTATCCATTTTCGTAGCGGTCTGCACCTAGGTTGTGGGCGAAGTCGCCAAATAGAGACAGTTGCCCTTGGTCGATAAGTAGCGAATATTCTAAGAAAGCTTCAATCACTTCGAAGCCGCTGAGATAGTTCCCGGAACCATCAGTACGATTGCCGCTTGGGTCGCCGTCGAAGAAGACGGGTTCGCCCCGGCTGTCGAAAAAATTGTAGTAACCAAGCCCCATTGTGAGTTTTCTGTTCTCTTTCGAAGTGAGGCTCATGCCGATCTGAGTGCCGAGCAAGAACGAATCATCATCGTTGGCATCTTCGTCTAACCAAGTGCCTATGGTGTTGATGAACAAGTTGTCTTGTTTATAAGTGATTGCTACGCCCTCTGGGTGCAACCCTCTGGGTGCAAATCCCCATCCCATAGCAAATCGATGCCGGCGGGCCGATATATTGGGTTTTTAAATTTACCGGCGAGAACCGTCATACCCTCTAGCGATGTTTGCCACTTAACATAGGCTAGGTCAATGACCACGCCTTTAGATGATGCTCCATTGCCTAAGGTTTGGTTGGTGGAAAGAGGGTCACTATTGCCGCTGGCTAATGCAAAACCAGCAGTGACCGTATCGCTTACCTGTCCTGTCAACCCAACGCGTGCACGAATTCGCTGCCGCTGACGCTCGCGGAGATTTCCAATGTCGAAGGCTTCATGTCGATATCTGAAGTCTCCTTTTATTGCTAAGGTCTCGGTCCAAGAAGCGGGTCTACTTTCTTCTTTTTTGACCCTTGGTGTCTGGTACGTTTGGGTGGGTATTAAGGTAGATTGTTCGAGATTTTCTATGCGTTCCACTAGAGTCGCTATTTGCGCTTGCAGTGTCCTGATCAGTTCTGCCGTAGCGGTATCTGCATGAGTGGGTATCGCGGTCGCCATGAGCTGAACAGCCAGGGCGAGGTTTAATAAAATTCGCCCATATCGCATCCAAATTCTCCGAAAAATAAGTAATGGAGGAGGATGAACTTACATTGTGACAGTTTCGTGACAGTCTCATGGCAGAGTGCGTTCTAATTTGGGCGCGGTATCCCTAGCCTCAGGTGCAGCTTCAGCACGCGCCTGTTAAGATCAGTGCATTAGAAGAAAATGAAATGGGGAATGCAATGCGCCTGATGAGGTTACTGGTCGCGGTTAGTGTCGGTGTGTTAGTGAGTGTGAGTAGCCTGACACATGGAGCAGAGGGCTATAAGGCTCCGCGTGGCCCTGACGGCAAACACCCAGATTTAAACGGTATTTGGCAGGCGTTAAACTCGGCGAACTATAATCTTGAAATGCATACAGCGTCTCATTCTATGCAGCTGCGTGAAGGCCCATTGGGTCCACTGCCCGCAGTTAAAACATTGTATTTGGGTGCTGTGGGCGCTGTACCTCCAGGCTTGGGCGTGGTGGTAGGGGGTAGTATTCCGTATAAACCGGAAGCGCTTGCAAAGAAGCAAGAGAACCAGGCTAATTGGATTGATCGTGACCCCGAAGTGAAGTGTTATCTACCTGGCGTACCACGCGCCACCTATATGCCACAGCCCTTTCAAATTTTTCAGAATGTGGACTCTGTTTTTATCGCCTACCAATATGCGGGTGCTACTCGGGAAATCTATATGGACGATCCTGGAGAAGCGCCTATCGACAGTTGGATGGGCTGGTCACACGGCAAGTGGGAAGGCGATACATTGGTTGTTGATGTGACTGGGCAACTAGATTCAACTTGGTTTGATCGTGCGGGAAATCATCACAGTGCGATGATGAAAGTGACTGAGCGATATACGCTGCTAGGACCAAATCACATGCAGTATGAAGCGACCATTGACGACCCTGAAACGTTTACCGATACGTGGACTATACGCATGCCTTTGTATCGTCGAATGGAGGCTAATGCACAACTCATGGAGTTTAGATGTGTCGAATTTGTTGAAGAACTGTTGTATGGAGAATGGCGTCGCGAACCGTTGCCTCGTTAATACATTAAGTCTCCAACGCAAACTCTCCAGTTGTGAACTATCGAGTGAACGTATGAAATTTATAAATTTAAGGTTCTTTCTAGCGTTGTTGATGTTGACAAGCTACCAGGTACATGGACAAATGGACCTGTCTGGCATGTACGATGTTGCCACCCTCACGCCAATCGAGCGACCTGAAGAGTTTGGTGACAATCTGTTCCTGAGCCCAGACCAGGCAAAGAAAATCTCGGCACAGATGTCTGCGCTGTTGGCGGCTGATCAAGCGGACAGCGATCCAGACCGTGAAGCGCCCCCGCCAGGTGGTGATGGTTCGGCTGGTGCTGCAGGTAATGTGGGTGGCTATAACACTTTTTGGATCGACAACGGCGACTCTGCGGCGATGGTAGACGGTAAATTCAGGACCTCGATCATCACTTCGCCGAGTAATGGCCGGTATCCGCCTCGCACCGAGCTTGGTCAGCAGCGCTTGGCAAGTTTGCTCAGTCTGTTCGGCAGCAACACAGGTACAGCGTGGTGGTTAGATCGTCCTGGTCCCGGTCCTTATGATGATATGGAACAACGACCACTAGGCGAGCGTTGTTTGTTAGGCTTTAGCTCGTCAGGTGGCCCACCAATGTTGCCTGCTTTGTATAACAACATGAAGCGCATTGTGCAGACCCCGTCGCACGTTTTGATATTCGCTGAAATGATTCACGACGCCCGGATTGTGCGCATAAATTCGCAACACCGCCCCGCACATATCCGTTCCTGGATGGGTGATTCTATAGGTTGGTGGGAAGACGATACCTTGGTTATCGACACCACTAACTTTCGCTCCAGACCAGCCCTTTACGGGGCAGGTAAAGACCTGCACGTAGTAGAACGCATTAGTCGAACTGAAAATGGCGATCTGAATTACAAGTTTAGCGTGTCTGACCCCGGCTGGAGTGATTCATGGAGTGGTGAATACCCATGGCCTGCGTCTGATGAAAAAGCCTTCGAATATGCATGTCATGAAGGCAACTATTCTTTTGGAAACATTATGCGAGGCGCGCGAATACTGGAAAAAGATGTTGAGCAAGGCGAATAGAAGGCGAATAGAAGGCGAATAGAAGGCGAAGGTAGTGGAATAGAAGTGTCCAGCGCACGAGAGTAACACTAGGCAGCCTCTAATGAAGTCTCATGTCCTCAGCACCCATTTAACTTCTAGCTACTTTACCTGCTAAAAGATGCTGCTTTTTATAATTCGCTCAAAAACGTATCATTAGACCAAAGACAAGTAGAGTACATTCGATGTTAAGACCTTCCATGTTAACGAGAATATTCACCGTAACTGCGCTATGCGGAGTTATGTTTGGATCGGGTTCTGCTATAGCTCACCATGCATTTGGCGCAGAATTTGACCCGAACAGGCCACTGATATTAAAGGGACCTGTGACCAAGGTCGAATGGGTTAATCCTCATGCTTGGATTCATTTAGATCACACCAATGAAGCCGGCGAAGTTGAAAGCTGGATGGTGGAGGGCGGAACACCCAATACACTACTTCGTCGTGGACTAAATCGTAAATCCCTTCTGCCTGGCACCATCATTGTGGTGGATGGGTATCAGTCCAAAGATCGTTCTAATCGGGCAAATGGAAGAGACGTTACATTTGAAGATGGCAGCAAGATTTTTCTAGGCTCGTCTGGCACCGGTGCTCCTAAAGATGGTCGCGATTCAAGCGAGCGTTAATGAGGTAGCTTTTTAAAGCGAAGACCTTTCCCCTAAGGAACACCCTTATTCCTCAAGAAGGTTGCGTCGTTGAATCACTGGTTTGTGTGGTGAATTCATGAATTGCGGAAATCATTTCCTCGATACTGAAAGGTTTCTGTAGGTACTTGTCTACGCCTATGCGCTCGAGTGCTTGGGTATCTGTGCTTTGCGTGAATGCGGTGATGAATATAATCGGTAGCGCAGGGTTTTGAGTCTTCGCAAATTCTGCGAGTTCCAAACCTGATATGAGCGGCATAGCACCATCTGTGAGCAGCAGTGCAATGTCGTCGCTGTACTTTTTCAGATAGTTCATTGCTTCTGGGCTTTCAGTGAACACTACTGTTGGAAAGCCTCTGTCTCGGAGTACTTCCCCAATGAAGTTAGCAACGGAAACTTCATCGTCTACCACGACAATACGACCGTTAATTTGTGGTGCTGGTACAGAGAGAATATTCACCGTTTCAGCTGGTGTGTGTGCGTTAGACAGATAGATTTTAAATTCTGTACCTTTGCCTACAGTGCTATTTATGGTGATGTGTCCGCCGTGTTCGTGCACCAAGTTGTTAATCATCCATAAGCCAAAGCCGGTGCCGTTATCAGATGCTCGGGTGGTAAAGTACATTTCAAAGATACGGTCTAGTATGTTTGCATCGATGCCATGGCCGTTGTCTTTCACTGCGACGACGACACTTCCGGCAGTGGTCTGTTCACCACAAGTCTGACAAGTTGCAGGTGTTTGGCTGTCATAAACACTCATCTCAATGCGACCGTTGCCGGTGATTGCATCACGCGCATTGATCAGCAAGTTAATAATAATTTGTTGTAGTTGAATTGGGTCAACCATGGCGGCGGGCAAATCGTCGGCAAAGGTCGTGTTGAGTTCTATGGTGCTTGGAATAGCAGCGCGCAACATACGAGACACATCTGTAATGGTCTTGGTCACATCTATGGCTGCTGTGTCACCGCCTTGGGTACGGGTGAAGTTTAACATCTGTGCGATTAGATCTTTGGCTCGGTGTCCTGCCGTTACCACCTCGTCAAGATATTGATCGACCTGATTTTCTTCTAGGCGACCGCGCGCGTTCATCACCAATTCTGCATAACCAATAATACTGGCTAAAATATTATTGAAATCATGGGCGATACCGCCTGCCACTTGCCCAATGGCTTCCATGCGACCTGCTTGCTGTAGCTGTTGTTGTAGGGCCAGGCGGTCCTGTTCCGCACGCCGTTCATGGGTTCGATCGCGAAGCGTGGCGATCATGCAACGTTCGCCCTCGAGTTCGAGGTAGCGGGCTCGGGCTTCGAAAAAATGTTTCTCACCTTGGATGTTTTTTTCGAACATCCATTCCTGATACTCAGTGTTTTCAGGTAGCGAATGAACAAAACGTTGACGAGATTCAACTTCATCCCATAAAAATCTATCCGTAGTGTCGTGGGCGTTGTCGATGGCGCCACGTATGTTTACAAACTGAGGGTTGCTTTCAATGATGTCACCATTATCTAGACGGGAAATAAACACTGCGTCTGGGCTGTCTACAAACAGGGAATAGAACTTACGCTGGCTTTGCTGGAGTTGACGGCGTGTGCGCCGAGATTCTGTGATATCTCGCACGATGCCATAGGTACCCAGAAAGCTGCCGATGTCATCGCGGCTCCTGCCCTCATACAAGCCGATGGCAGACAGTTCAAGAATATGTTTATTGCCGACACTGGAGGTAAAATCAAACTCTTCTGCCAGAGTTGCCCGCACTCCGGTACGTCGCTCGTCGATGTGGTGTACTAACTTATCGGCCAGCGCCGGGTGTCCTTCGAATAGAGACTTCCAAGTCTTACCATTTAAACGGGCTAGATCGATGTCGAAGATATTTTCGAGCTGATGATTTACAAATTTAAAGCAGCCTTGTGCGTCAAGCATGTAAACCAGGTCAGGTGACGCATTCAGTAAGAATTCATACAGCTCTGCATTTTCCTCCGCCTCAGCACTCATACGCAGGTTTTCTTGCTCTAGCTGAAAGCGGGACAAGGCATTACGCACGCTATTAATGAGTTGCCGGGCGTCGAATGGCTTGCGCAGGTAATCAACCGCACCGAGCTGCAGAATCGGTGTGACTGTGGCGAGCTCGCTTTCACCACTCAGTACGATGGTTTTAACTTTGAGGCCACTGTCATTCACACCGCGCAGTATCGAAACGCCGCTAAGATCTGGAATATGAAGATCGAGGATCAGTACTTGATATGGAGATTTATCAGCATCAGCCTGGCGTAGGGTCGCCAAACCATCAATGCCGCTGGTTACTACTTCCGACGGATAGTTGTGAGCCGCCAGGAGATCGCTAACACTTCGGCCGTGTTTAGCGTCGTCGTCAACAATGAGAATTTTCAGCGCTAGCCCTTAATCTCAGCACTCCATTGATTGCAAAGCATACTCCCTATGTCGGCATTTTGGGAGTAGCCTTAGTACATTCAAATGAAGTGTGTGGATCGGATGAAATTTCTGCAACAACTGCAAGCTTACCTGTTGCAGGTAGAGCCAGGTGTGCTGATTTTAGGTGGGGGGGTGATCGGAGTTCTGGCGACATTTGCGGTTTTGATGAGCCGCCACAAGCGCCGGGTGACAGCAGCATTCGAGGGTGGATTGCAGCAAAATGCGGCGCAACAGGCGGCGGTGAGTTTACGTTTCGATGAAAAGCTAGCCAGCGCGCAAGAACGCC
The DNA here is from genome assembly GCA_003230835.1 of Gammaproteobacteria bacterium. Taxonomy (GTDB): domain Bacteria; phylum Pseudomonadota; class Gammaproteobacteria; order Pseudomonadales; family Azotimanducaceae; genus UBA4421. The sequence goes on along the minus strand of QIGT01000477.1, from coordinate 16,515 downwards.
ATGTCGTGGACACCGCGCGCCTCTCCAATGTTCAAGAGCAACTGCACGCGACCCAGCAAGAGCTAAATGCGAACCGCGGTCTGTTGTCTGCGGCGATGGCAGACTCTGCCGCGGCGGTTGCTCGGTTGCAAGAAATTCAAAAAGGATTTGCAGCCCGTGAACAACTATTGCAGGAAACCAGTGGCCAACTGAAGAAAGAGTTTGAGCTGTTGGCTAATCGTGTCTTTGAAACACAAGGGGAAAGGCAACAAGCGTCACTCACGAGTGTACTAACGCCCTTCAAAGATCAAATTTTGGATTTCCGTAAACGTGTTGATCAGGTGTACCACACCGAGGCCAAAGAACGCGCATCGCTCCTCACGGAAGTAAAGAACTTACAGCAAGCTAGCGAACGAATTAACCAAGAAGCAGAGAATTTAACCCGGGCGTTGAAGGGTGATAAGAAGCTGCAGGGAAACTGGGGCGAGATGGTGCTAGAGCGAGTGTTAGAAGACTCTGGGCTGCGCAAAGACCACGAATACTTTGTACAGGTAAGTCATCGTAGTGAAGCCGGAGACCTCAAACGTCCAGATGTCATCATTCGCTTACCCGACAATAAAGATGTGATCATCGACTCTAAGGTTTCGTTAAATGCGTACGAAGAGGCTTTATCGAGCGAAGATGAATCGCAACGTGAACGACTGTTGCGCACCCACTTGGCTAACCTGCGCAACCATGTCAAACGCTTGGGAGAACAGGATTATGATCGACTGCGTGATGTGCGCTCGCTAGATTTTGTGTTGCTGTTTATTCCTATCGAATCTGCTTTTACCTTGGCCATGGAGACAGACACCCGACTTTTCACCGAGGCGTTCACTCAGCGCATTGTCATTGTTAGTCCGACCACGCTGATGATGACTTTGCGTATCATCAATAACGTCTGGCGTTATGAAAAACAGAACCGCAATTCACAAGAGATCGCCAAACGTGCTGGTGCGCTATACGACAAATTGCGGGTGCTTGCTGATGAGATGGAAACGCTAGGCAAGCAATTGGGTACTGCGGGCAAGACTTATGAGAGTGTGTTTGCAAAACTCACGACCGGCAAAGGCAATCTGGTTAGGCAAGTAGAACAATTTCGAGAGCTAGGTGCGCAGGTGAAGAAACCGATGCCCGACAAATTACTTGAGAAGGCTGCAGAGGAAGAGTGAGGCGTTTATCACACTATTTTAGTCCATTGCCGGTTCGAATTGTATTGAACATCACAGAACAGGGGTACAACACCAGGTAAATTGATTGCTAGCAGAACAGGATTGCGAGAGGAATATTTATGCTGGTCCTAACCAGACGCGCTGGTGAATCGATCATGATCGATAACGAAGTAGAGTTAAAAGTGCTAAAAATTCGAGGCAGCCAGGTGCATCTGGGGATAGATGCGCCTAAAAAGTCCATCGTACATCGTAAAGAGGTGTGGTTGCGTATTCATGGTGAACCTAAAGCTGCTAGTTCCTCGGAAAGTTAGCAGAGGCTACTTGGGTCAACCTTGTAGAGCATACCGCGAAGGCGTCTAGCGCCGCTCACTTTCTAAGATAAACGCTGGGGTTTCGCATATTGCGTAAGGGTGAATGTGATGTTCATCCAATGCCATTCGCCAAACACGCACACCTTCTCTGACTTCACGTTCCATCTGATTATCGCTGGCCTGAAGAAATAGGCTGTCTATGCTTTCCCATATGGGATTGATGGGTTGCAGCGGGGTAAATTGACAGCGACTCCTCCACTGGCCTTTGTGTAGTTCAACAACTTCAATGTTTTGAATCTTACTCCAATGGCTGAAGAGGATTTGCTCCTTCGAGCCCTGATTCACTTTGCATGCGAACAAGATTGGCAGCATGAGTTGTTGCTGTTGGGATGCTACAAATAAATCATCGGCGACGAGCCATGGGGTATTGTCCCGATAAGAGCCTTCCCCGGTGGTTTCTAACATCGTGTTGATGGCCTTCTGCGAGACTATGGTAGCGATACAGTAGGGAAAACTTGAAGTATTGCTCAAGGAGTGATCTCCTAGTCTGGATTGATTTCGATAGCTTGTTGTATGTTAACGCCCGACAGGCCACCCCCGAAAGACTACTACCAAAATAACTGCCGAACTTTGTTAGGGTTTGTCTTGGATCGCTATGCACATCTGCTGCAGGCGCATCAAGTTCATACGCTGCAGGCGTATTTGGCCTTGAGTGACGACGGACAACGTCTGTTTGCTCGTATTCTGACTAGAAAGGGCCCCTGTATACGCTTAGACACACTAGATTACGCGGAAGTATCGGACTTGGCAGGTGGGTTGAAAAGCTTATCTATAGCGAAACTCATCAGCATCAACCCACATGGGCCTGCAGATGTGGTACTCAACCTTATGCGTAAGCCAGAATTGCTTAGTTTAATTGGTAATCCGGCGGGGCTGCGCACAATGCGCAAGGCAGAGTTAATCGAAGGTTTTCTGAGTGGACGATCAGACCAACAAGTACTACGCGCGGTCAGCGGCTCGCAGTCTTGGCTACGGGTAACGGATGAATATTTATGGTGGCTGGTACGGCTGTTGTATTTCGGTGACGCTCAACAAGATTGGTCGAGTTTTGTGATTCGCGATTTAGGTTTGATCGAGTACGAGGCAATTGAGCTGAGTGCGGTACTATTTTGCGACCAGGCGATGTTGGCAGAAGATCTGCATCACCGCTATTTGAGCGAGATGTGTTCAAGGCTAGACGAGTGTCCCGCACTGGTTGCAGAGCTGCATCAACGCTTACTGGTCATACCCTCACAGCGTTACGCCAATGCCAGGCGAGAGAGAACGTTACTACGACTCGGGAAATGGTGTGAGCGCGCAAACGATAAAAATGCTGCTCTATCTATATATGCTAACGTGACCAAACATCCAGCACGAGAACGCGTCATCCGCATCTTGCATAAACAAGGTCGTTACCTGGAGTGTCACATTGCGTTGCAACAATTGCGTCAATCGCCCGCAGTTGAAGAAGAAATCTTGTTTGCTGATAGATTTGGTCAACGTAATGGTGGCTTCCAGCCGGAAGTTTGGGAGTTGGAAATTGACCAAGCAAGCCACAACATTGAATCCCAAGCGCTGGATATATTGTACGAACTCGGCGAGATTCAATGCGGGTATCATGTCGAAAACAGCCTCATTCGAACCTTAACTGGACTCCTCTATTGGCCTGCCATCTTTGCCGATGTTCCCGGAGCTTTTACTAACCCATTTCAAGCGGCTCCCAACGATCTTTATTTTCCAGACTTTGCCACAACTCGTGCCATGGTTATTGCCAATATTGAGGAATCAACGTCCAATGACCAGTCCTTTGTCGAGCACGTGCAATCTGTGGCTACGGCTAAACTGGGGAAAGCCAATGTTCTTGTAGATTGGCCAATGTTAGATGAAATTTCTCTCGAACAGATTCTTTACTTAGTGCCTGCTGCTCACCTGCGCGCCCTGTGTGGGTTTTTGATACGCAATCTCAATTCACGACGCGCTGGTTTTCCTGATCTTCTGGTTGGGTATGTAGATGGTGGGTACGAACTCATCGAGGTGAAAGGCCCCAACGATCAACTCCAGCCGGGGCAGAGAATTTGGTTCAGCTACTTTGCACGATTTGGAATTCCAGCACGGGTTCTAAAGCTTAAGCTGGCCAAGGCAGCGGTCTAATAGTTATGCGAGGTGATCTATCCGTTCGTCAGTTGGCTGAATTTGTGTTTCGGCAAGGAGACCTCTACCCGCCGCGCTTAGGACGTGCAGTTGACCCTGAGGAAGGTATACAAGCGCAGCGCCAGGCGCAGAAGCTTCTGCTTGAACAGCACAATGATTATCGATGTGAGGTGCGCGTTAAAGCAGATTTTGAAGTAGGCGGGCGTACTCACACACTGAGTGGTCGAATGGATGGATTGTTACACACAGCAGATGCCATTTGTGTTGAAGAGTACAAATGTTGTGGTGAGTTACCACAGCGTCCAGATTTGGTCGATCGAGCTCAAGTATGGTTGTACGCAGGTTTGTACGCGACCAACAAAACAACATTGCGTAATATTACCATCCGTTTGATCTACGTTGATGCGCACACGTCCCAGCAATTGTGCTTTGAAGAACAGCCTACAACTGTACAGGCGGTAACCTACCTCCAGTTTGCCCTGGCTTGTTACGTCGCACGGATAGAGTGTCACTTGCAACGTAATGCTGCGCGACGAGCCTGGGCGCAAGAGTGCGCCTTCCCCCTTGAAAATTACCGGCGTAGCCAACAGGCCATTGCTCGGCGCGTGTATGTAGCGTTGCGTAACAAAGAGAATCTGTTGTTGGAAGCGCCAACCGGCAGTGGCAAAACTCTGGCGGTATTATTTCCAGGGATAAAGTCTCAAGAACTCGAACAGCAGATTTTTTTCTTAACAAGTCGTAACGCCGGAGCCGCAGCTGCGCTAACCGCTGTGGCACAAATTGATCCTAAAGCTCAACATCTCTATGTGGTCGAAATATCTGCAAAAGAAAAAGTTTGTTTTGTGGAAGGCATGCCTTGTGATGCACAACGGTGCCAATACGCAGCAGGGTACTTTGATCGGGTGAGTGCGGCCGTCTCAACGCTGCAACAATCAGGTGTTGCAAATAAAAAGACTGTACTGGAGGTTGCTCAATTTCATACAGTTTGTCCATTTGAGCTTTCGTTAGATGCAGCGGTATGGGCGGATATAGTCATCGGCGACTACAACTATATCCTCGACCCTGTGGTTCGATTGCAACGTTTTGTGGGTCACAAGGACATGCATCTTTTAGTAGATGAGGCGCATCAACTTAGCCCCCGTACCGCAGACATGCTAGAGGTGCGTTTAAAGCGCGAGACTGTACTATATGCCAAAACAACACGTCACACGCTCGTATCAAAGCGTTTAGCATCCATTGATCGGGCGTTGTTGAAGCTGCGCCGGATAAATGGAGAGGGCGAGTTTCGAATAGATGCTTCGTTGTTACTGCCTATTTCTAGGGCCATCTCTAAATTTTTAGTTGCCGTGCAAGAAGCAGCTATAGAGCTGCAGAGTTATCCGGAGCTTAAGGATATGTTTTTTGCTTGTTTGCGCTGGCAGCGATCGCAAGCTTGGGTAAGTGAGGGCGAGTTTGCCTATACAGTTTTGACTACAGGGCGAGACATCATCGTTGCCCAGCGATGTCTTGATCCTGGGCCTTATATACACGATACATTAGCTCAGTATGGTGGCGTGATACGCTTCTCTGGCACATTGACACCACTGTCTTTGTACCAAAGATTGCATGGACAGGATGCCACTGCGGTTGGCGAGCGTGCAGGCAGTCCGTTTGCGCAAGATCAAGCTAGCGTATTGGTGGTGGGCGATGTACCCACGTATTATAGGCAACGGCAACGCAGCCTACCTAAGTTAGTTCAGCTCATAAAAGATTTGATGGAGACGAAGCGAGGAAGGTATCTCATTGCTTTCCCATCCTATGCGTACCTACAGATGGTCGCTGAAAGTTTGGGGCAGGGTTCTCACCCAGTGCTGCGCCAAGAATCTGGACAAACATTGGAGCAAATCCAGGCCTTGTTGGAACAGTTCAAAGGGACTGATAGTGCATTGTTATGTATCGTAATGGGAGGTGTTCTGGGAGAATCTGTAGATTTCTCGCCATCTCAATTATGCGGTGTGGTGATGGTTGGGCTTGGATTGCCGCCACCAAATTTGTACAGAGACTTGATTGCCGAACACTTTGCGGACATTGGTGACAAACAGCTGGGGCAGACGGTAGCTTACCTTCAACCCGCCTTGGTGAAGAATATCCAAGCCGCGGGACGCCTGCTGCGCAGCCCGCATGATCGAGGAATCATTTGTCTTGTCGATGACAGATTTAATCTACCTAATGTGCAGCGGTTTTTCCCAGTTCATTGGCGTTCGGAAAGTATTCGATCAAGTGAAATTATTCCTCGTGCACAAGCATTTTGGCGGGAAGAGTAAAGCAAGTAAAGGAGATGACAGCGATGCTAATCGCATCTAAGGTGTAAATATGAATAGGTTTTTTGCATGATTAAACGACGCACGAAAATAGTCTGTACTATCGGTCCAGCGACGGCTAGCTTTCCCATCTTGAAGAAGATGCAGGAGGCCGGAATGGCTGTTGTGCGACTCAATATGTCGCATTCTGACCATGCCAGTGCATTGCAGATTATCAACTGGATAAAGACATTGAATCGCCAGGTTCAATATCCCGTGGCAATCTTGTTGGACACCCAAGGACCGGAGATCCGAACGGGTGTTCTAGAGCAACCAATGGAGCTAACTAAGGGTGAAATTGTCACGCTTACGGTACGCGATCCAGCCCTAGTAGAAACGAAATCTATATATGTTAACTATAACGAGCTTGTTGACGTGGTTTCCGTGGGGAAAATTGTCACGCTGGACAACGGGTTGCTCAATTTTGAGGTGCTGGAGAAATCTGCTAATCGTTTAAAATGTCGCGTCGTTGATGGGGGCATGTTGGGCAGTCGCAAGCACGTCAACCTTCCTGGGGTGAGAGTGAATCTTCCGGCGATCACGCAAAAAGATCGTAAAGATATTGCCTTTGGCATCGACAACGACGTCGATTTTATTGCCCTTTCATTCGTACGTCAGCCTTCTGACGTACAAGAGTTGCGCGAGATTCTTGGCAGTAAAGCAAATACGATCAAAATAATCGCTAAGATTGAAGATCAAGAAGGCGTTAATAACATCCATGATATTGTCAAGTTGTCGGATGGTGTGATGGTGGCCAGGGGTGATCTGGGGATAGAGACAGATATCGCAGATTTACCAAACGTGCAACGTCGCATAGTTCACTCCGCTGCCAAATGGGGAAAACGTTGCATCGTTGCGACGCATTTACTTGAGTCAATGATCGAAAACCCCATTCCCACCCGTGCTGAAGTCACCGATGTTGCGAATGCTATTTATGAAGGTGTTGATGCGGTGATGCTTTCCGGAGAAACCAGTGTGGGTGTTCATCCGGTTCGATGTGTAGAACAACTCAGTGCGATTGCGTATCGAACAGAACGATTTCCCGGTTTAGGGTATGAAAAAGACATCGTCGTTACCAACGACAAGCAACATGTGGCTGTTCATGCCGTGGCGCTAGCCGAATCTATCAAAGCCGACGGTATTGTCGTGATCACACGTCGAGGAATAATGGCCGACTTTGTGACCAATTCGAGTCCGGCCCGCGTGGCTATCTACGCGTTTACAAATCACAGTCAAACCCGACGCCGCTTGGCCTTGAACAAAGCAGTGTACGCACACCGCACAGCATTCAGTTCAGACCCAGAAAAAACGCTTCAGCGTGCATTTGATGTGCTGAAGAGCCGGGAAGGCTTGCCATCAAATTCAAAGCTCGTGGTGATCTCAGATGTATTGGCAGATCAGAAAAGTGATGCGATTCAAATACGACGCCTTGCATAGTCTAGTTCGCAGACTATCTCAGGTTCTGATTACGGCACTGAGTATTTCAGCCCTATTTATTGCGCTGCCCAGTTATGCAAAGCGTATAGAGTTACCCAACGGTGATATCTTTACTGGCGAACTCGTAGATGGTTTGCGTAGTGGCCAGGGGGTTTATGAGTGGGTAGACGGTAATCGTTATGAAGGGCAGTTTGTAGCGGATAAACTGCATGGCAATGGCACCTATTTTTGGGTCGACGGGCGAACTTACGAGGGCGCGTTTTATCAAGATCGCAGGCAAGGTCCTGGTTTATTGAAATGGCCTAACGGTGATAGTTACAGTGGCCAGTTTTTTAATAATTCGATGCACGGAGAAGGCATCTTCTCGTGGTCTAATGAAGATGTCTATCAAGGCCTATTTCGAAATGGACAGCGTACCGGCAAAGGCACTTTTACTTGGAAGAGTGGCGAAAAGTACGATGGCGAATTTGACAATGGTGTTCTTCAAGGCCATGGAATCTACTTCTGGACAGATGGTCGGCAGTACCAGGGTGGTTTCGACAATGGTGCGAAATCTGGTCAGGGCGCGTTTCGCTGGCCCAATGGTAATCGTTATGTTGGGTGGTTCTTAAATGATGTGAGATCTGGCGACGGGGTATTCTATTGGCGAGACGGTACCGTTTATCGAGGCCAATTTAGCGCTAACAAAATGCATGGCTGGGGGGTTAAGCGTGCTTCTGACGGTACGGTCGAAGTACAGTTGTGGCGTCATGGAGAACTGCATCAGGCTAATCAGATCCAGAATAATAATCGATGCTTGCTAACCCATCTTAATCGGCCGTGGATGTTTGTGAACACACAATGCATTAATGGCTTAGCCCATGGTGAAGGCATGGCGGTAAGCTTGGATGGACAGTTAATTATTCTTCAAGGGCGCTTCGTGCTCGGAAATTATGTTAGTGGTACTTTGTTACAACTGCCTGATGAAGATGTTGTTCTTGTGAACGCTAATGGCTCTTAGCTCTCAGGATTCTAGTTTTCCAAGTTTACCTGGTCTGACGATTGAAAGGCTACTGGGTGAAGGGGGGATGACTCGTGTCTATCTAGCTAAAGATGTGCGTCTAGGCCGAGTTGTTGCCGTCAAAGTGCCTAACAAAGAGCTGTCGCAACAGATGCGTGAAGACTTTCTGCATGGCAGCGAGATTCTAAAAAAACTTGTACATCCTAACATCGTTAAGGTGTTTGACTTTAAGCAAGTCGACGACAACTGCTTTTTGACCATGGAATATCTATCTAAAGGCAATCTCTTTGATCGGATAGAGCGCGGCGTGCACTTACAGGCGTTGGTTAAAATCATCAAGGACATCTGCCGAGCGCTAGACTATCTTCACGCAACTGGGGCTATTCATGGTGATGTTAAACCAGAAAATATCCTATTAGATAGTCATGGTGTCGCCAAGCTGACCGACTTTGATCTGGCGCATGGCATAGACAATATATTGACCACGCGCCGGGGTAGTGTGCTGGGAACCCCGGAATATATATCGCCAGAACAAGCCGCAGGAAAAACGGTAGATGGGCGCTCAGACCTATACAGTCTTGGCGTTGTTTTTTTTAGACTGCTTTCTGGGTCATTGCCCTATCAAGCAGCAACTGCTGTAGAAATGAGCCTTAAACACATACAGGAGCCGATACCCCGGCTACCTTCCTACCTTCGAATGTTTCAAGAAGTCATCGATCAGGCGCTGGCAAAAAAAGCCGACCAACGTTTTGCCAACGGCCGCGCAATGATAGAAAAGTTAGACCAAATTCGAGCAGACTTCGAACTGCCTAATACGACACTGCGAACCCGTGAAATCAGCACTCAAGAGATTCGTGTTGTCGGCGGTGATTTGCTTTCCACACCCATTGATTCTGCGCGACAAGAGCGCTTGTCGCGCAGGGTGAAACGGCAGCGAATATTAAGATCTTCGTTCTTGGTACTGGTGTTCGGCTTGAGTATCGCTGCAGGTGGGTACTATGCGGTGACTCAAAACCTTATTCCCACAGAACAAGTGCTCTCTCAGTTGGGGCTCACCGAAGACCCACTTGTTTTGATTGCGTGGGCTGAGGCTCAATCGTTACGACAAGACCCTAATCAAGCATTACCGGCCATAGTGGCAGCTTACCACCGCGTTTTAGCCATTGACCCAGATCACGTTGGCGCTCAGCAAGCTGTGGCTGATTTTGCTGAAGATTGGAAAGCGAGTATTGATGAAGCTCTGCTGCAAGGCAATTTGCAGTTGGCGGGATCAAGGCTGTCAGCCGCGCAGACGGTTTTTCCTGATGATATAGATTGGGTACAACTCAATGTTCGACATCAAAATAGGCGGCGTGCGGAACGTTTAATGGTGAGTACGAAGTCACTTCTTACCAGTCATGGCTTATCTGACTTACCCAGCGCAACCGCTGCTATTCAGTCTTATCAAGAAGTTTTGAGATTGGCACCTAATCATGTGGCGGCGCAACAAGCCCTAGAAGAACTGGCAGTACATTATGCAGCCCTCGCGTCATCTGCAGTAGCAGATGGCGATGTTGGCGAGGCTATAAGCTTACTCGAGCGGGCAACTGCTGCTCATGGAAAGCTTGCAGCGCTAGATGATTTGCGCAAATTGATCTCTCAAGCCACGACTGCACAAACCGAGATTGAGGATCTATTGCAGCAGGCTCGTCGGTTGCGCAGTGACGATCAGTTGATTGCACCGGCTGGGGAGAACGCGGCAGAACTTTATCATCGAGTGTTGGCAATAGATCCAAACAACGTGGTTGCTGCCCAAGGGCTGAATGAAATTACTTCGCAAATTGCTGCCGATGCAGATCAATTATTGATCGAAGGTGAGCTTGAGCTAGTGGACGGTCTAGTCAGCCAAGCTGCCGCAGCAGGACTGGTTGCGGAAGGTGTCAACGAAATTCGACGTCGGTTAGAAGAGCAGCGTACCCGCCAGATAGCAATAGATGACAATTTGCGTGCAGCAACAGAGCTCATGCTGCAAGGTTTCATCACTGCCCCTGTGACAGATAACGCTGTTTCACGATTGCGCGATGTGCAACAAATAGATCCAGGTAATACTCAGGCGTCGCAGTTGCTGCGTCGGTGCGCGCAAAGGCTTGCTGCCGTAGCCAAAGACGCTTACGCCTTTGATCTGCGACAAGACGCTAAACAATACCTAGACTTGGCGTTGACCATCACGCCAGATGTTTTGGAGTGGGTTGAGCTTCGTGATAGCTGGGAGTCGATATGACAAACCTGGTGGCGCCAATTACGTACTTGATGTATGTGGATGGTGAGACGATACCCATCGAAGACAGTATGACTATGGGCAATCATCTTGATAACGATGTTATTGTGCCTGGAGAAGATGTCGCGGATTTTCATGTGCGAATTGATTTGGCTGAGCGCGGACCCGTGTTCATTCCATTATCTGGTAACACGCTTAACCTAAATGGTGTTGAAACTGACAAACCAGTACAAGTTATCATTGGTGACGTTGTTACAGTTGGTCAGACTACTACCCAAATTGGCATGGAGATTGAACACGCAAGCGAAGCAGAAGCTTGGTCGTTGTACGCGGAACTTGGTGAGGACAGCTATCCCATTGTGGGTGAAGTCTCCGTGGGACGCACAGATTCCGCAGACATTACTGTGATTGATCACCACATTTCCCGCTTCCATGCTCGCTTTGTTGAACGTAATAACTTTATATGGTTGCAGGATCTAGGTTCTGCGAATGGGACACGCGTGAATGGGTTGCCCTTGATTGGTGGCGGCTTACTTTTTCATGGCGACATTATTTCTTTCGATAAAATCAATTTTCAGTTGATAGGCCGTGGTGGCGATCTTACTCCGGTGCAGCAATTTGAAGAGCCTCACAAAGGCACGACTGTAGCACCGCCCCAGGCACCAACAGACAGTACGGAATTTATTGCAGCAGATGGTGAAGACCGCCAGCCCTTCGACGCGCCGTTGTTAAAAGTACCAGTACTCAATGAAATAGGTGCCTTTTTACTTGGGGCTTCGCAGCCGGTGGACGGAACAGTATTTAGGATTGCGATTGGGGATTCTGTTATTGGTCGGGCAGAGGATTGTGAAATTTTTGTAGACGATGCAAGCATTTCACAGCAACACGCACAGCTGTCTATGAAACCCGAAGGGGTGAGCTTAACCGACCTGATGTCCACCAATGGCATTAAAGTCAATGGGATTGATGCCAGTAGTTCAACCTTGCAGGATGGAGATATCATTCGCATCGGGCGCGTCAGCTTTGTTTTTAAAAACATGTCGGATGAAGACATTGAGCCACACGAGTTTCTGGGTCGTTTACAGCCGTGGGTGATAGGCGCTGCGCTTGCGGCAGGAATACTACTGCTGGCGATTGTGTCGTTTTAATTTCCCATGGTTTTCATTGATTTTGACGATGTAGCGACATATATTGCCTCGCGTTTCGCTTCAAGGGTTACATTTCCATGGCAGTTGAGATCCCGTTTCGTCGAGAACTAAAGTTTTCATATGGCCAAGCTGAACAGATCGCTCCCGGCATACGCCGAGTCATCGCGAATAACCCTAGCCCTTTTACTCTATACGGTACTGGGACTTACATTCTTGGAACTGGTGAAGTTGCAGTCATTGATCCAGGTCCAGCAGATTCCGAACATATCCAAGCTATTCTCAATGCAGTAGAGGGTGAGCGTATCAGCCATGTATTGGTCACCCATACGCACATGGACCACTCGCCAGGTTGTCGAATTCTTAAAGAGCACTGTGATGCTCCGACTTATGCTTACGGTCCACACGGTGCAGGAAAGATCGAACAAGGGGTGCCTGTAGAAGAGGGCGGTGATATGGAGTTTGACCCCGACGAGCAGGTTCGACACGGAGACATAATCCAGGGAGGAGATTGGTCAGTTGAGTGTGTCTATACCCCTGGGCATACGTCCAACCATATGTGTTTTGCATTACGAGAAAACAAAGTACTTTTTACCGGTGATCATGTCATGGGATGGTCTACCAGCATTATTTCTCCGCCTGATGGCGACATGTCGGACTACATGAGCAGCCTTGAATTATTGTTGAATCGCGACGACGAAGCTTATTGGCCGACCCATGGCCCAATAATTGAAGAACCAAAAGCACATGTGCAGGCCTTCATTGCTCATCGCCGGGAGCGCGAGGCGCAAATTTTCCGTTGCTTAGATGACGGTATTGTGAACATCAATGAGATGGTTCCGGCGATGTACAAAGATACGCCGGAATTTATGTATCCAGCCGCTGCTCGTAGCGTACTCGCCGCAATGCAGTTCATGGTCTCCCGAGGTGAGGTGACCAGTAGCCATGGCATCACCTTAGATGCTCAGTATCAGCGCGCCTAGTACTGCGTTAACGTTGATGAAGTGCTAGTTGGCGACACGGCTGGGTATAATTGGAGTAACCGCACGGCCTGTTTCTGGTGCAGGCTCTGCAAGCGGGAGCTGCAACATGACAGCCACACCCGATCCGTCGGCGAGATTCATCGCGCGAACGAAGCCACCATGATGTTCGGCGATGATACGGACAACGTATAGACCCAAGCCAAAATGCAACCTGTTGTGTTGTCCGCGCAAACTGACCATTGAGTCAAATACCGACTTTTCCACGGTTTCTGGTAATACGGCGCCTCGATTTGCAACTGTGATTTGAAGCTGGTCGCGTAGACAATCTAGTTGAATTCGAATGGCGCTGTCCTGTCGATGGAAGTCGATCGCATTATCAATTATTTTGTCGAGCATCTGTTCTATACGAAAATCTGACACCTCAGCAACAGCCGGCATGCCTGGGCCGCGATAGATAAACTTGCATTTTTTGTGTACCAAACGGCAGTTGGCGACATAGTTTTGTAACAGCTGATCGAGATCAATGAGCTCTAACTCTTCTGCTTCGAGGGACTCTTCCAAATTTGCCGCGTCTGCAAGATTTTGCACAATAGACCCGATGCGGTGTACTCCGCGCTTTGCACTGTCTAAATATTTGCTGTTTTCTATTTCTTCGAACTCTAAGGCTAAGTTCTGTAGCGAAGTACTCAATGTGTTGAGAGGATTGTTAATTTCATGGCGTAACGTGCGCGGCATGCTTTCGAGGAAGGTATTGTGTCGATGCAAACGTGACAACATATTGGAGACGCTGCGTGCTAGGTCGCCAATTTCATCGCCGGCTTCCATTTCGTTTTGCAGTTCGCTGGTGCGTAGTCGACCATATGAATCGATGGCGGCACTTGCTTCACGCCGTAAGTTTCTAATGCGCCAAGCTAAGCGGCCAGCGAACGCAATTAAGGCGATGAATACAGCAAACAAACTGAGTGCAGATCCAAGCATGACCTGGTCTAAGGCTTTACGCTGGAATGACAATATGTCATCGATATTTTGTTGCACTACTACCGTGCCAATCACAGCATCTTCTGAAATGATGGGCTGGGCGGCGAGGATAATCTCTTGTTCGTCAATTCGACTACGCAGTGCAATAGGTTCTCCTGCAAGGCTGGACTCTATAGCGCGGTCGCCCGCCGTCATCTGGGTTTGTGTGGTGTTTTGCTTATCATCATAGAGTTCGCCGGCGATGACAGCGTGAATCCAAGGGCGGAAATCGTCGAAGAATACAGCCCCGCGTTCATACCAGGTTTGTGGCTGATAGGTTGCTCGGGAAATTTGAATGGCACCCGCTTCCGCGCGCACCCGCTTTTCACTGTCGATAATGAGAATACGTGCGCCGGAGTAACCCAGACCTTGTATGATGTTACGGACTTCTGGAGAGCTCAATACGACTAGATTAAAATTCTGTTTACCTCCAGTGGGAAGCGTCTGAGTGGTCCCCACGATGTCTCTGCTGACTGGATCGTCTACATCAACCCAGGTTAAGCCAAAGTATCGGCGCGACCCGAGCAGCTCTAAAGGAAAGCGAAATTCGATAATGATTTCGCCGTCTTCGTATTTAACAAACCCTTGGATGCGATTGTCAGCGTTACCAGATGCAGCAAATTGCCACTGCTCGTCCATTTCGAAGCCGGTCACTGTGCCAGATTCTTCTGGCACCAAAGAAACACGCCCGTCTTCACCATCGGCGCGGATAAAGTGCAAGCGAATGTGGTCAGAATTGTCTAGTCGAAGATAGTCTGGGTCCCGATAGACCAAGTGCTGATCTTCAATGCGAATATGCACGAATAATTGGTTAGCGCGTTCGCCGAGCAAAAGCTGAAATTTTCCGTCGGTCCTATCGTCGCTGGGTTCGAATTGAAGATAAGCATCTGCAATGCTTTCATCCCATTCGTCTATATTTCCATCTAGTCGAATATTGCTTTGCAATGGGTGTGCGTAAAGAGGTTCAAAATCTTCAAGGTTAAGCGGCAAATCGTTAAATAAGTCTTCGCGACCGTTGAGTAAGGTAGAAATGCCTGCCGCAGTTTTGAGCTGCGTGTCCGATTGGGCTTGGATAAGTAGGCGTTCCATTTCTACCAGTTGGCGATAGCTGAACCAGGGTAGGATTAACAGTGCCAAGCCTAGGAGTGCCAATTTGGTACCTAAGCGTGGTCCGCGTATGCGATTTCCTATACGCATCGAACCGCCTTGCTCATTGGGAAATCACTGTTGTGACCATCGGTAGCCATACCCATATTCGCTCTTGATACAAGAAAAACTGGCATCGATCTTTTCGAATTTCTTGCGAATGTTACGCATGTGAGTGTTTATGGTGTTATTAGTCACGAGACTTTGCATGGTCGCATTCATGAGGGTTTCATAGCTCACAGCATGGCCGGGCATGCGCACCAGTTTTGCCAGCATGCGAAATTCAGTACCAGAGAGGTCGATACGTTGCCCTTGCCAAGAAGCCAGGAGCGCGTCTTGGTCTAAAGACAACTCGCCTATTTTTTTTGCGGTATCACTCTGCACGCCTTGGTCTTGATCTCGCACTTCACTGATTCGAAGCAGTGAAGATATGCGTTCTGCCAGATAATCGAGCGAAATAGGTTTAGGTAAGTAGTCCCAAGCGCCTAAACGCAATCCAGATATTTTGTCTATTTCATCAATCCGTTCAGTTAGAAAGATCACCGGTAAATCAGGCGCTCGGGTGAGTAAGTCTCGACATAATTGAAATCCCGCATCTACTTCTTCGCCAAGGATGATGTCTAGTATGGCAAGGTCAGGCAGCAGCTCGTCGAAACCTTCTAAGGCTTCTTCGCGGCTCGCGTAAGTTTTTACGGTGTAGCCTTTTTTTGTGATCGCATCAGCATAATTTGAACGCTGATCGGGGTCATCTTCAACTATCGCTATAATTTTGGCCAATCGAGCCTCCATATGCTTCGGGCGTAGGTGGATACTAACGGTTTTGTCGCGCGTGCGCGCAAAGTGCGAACTACGTCACGCTCGGATTCCCTTATATCTCCATGATTAATTGGCCAGCTTCACTTTTTCATACCACTTAGATCCTGAATATACTGGCTAAATAGGTTCATGACGAACCTTACGCGAACATCGTCGAAGCAATCTAGCTTTGACACTTGAGTACAAGGAATTAGAGTAATGTCGCTGACCAAAACAGTTCCCCAGAGTAAATTATTTGTGCCTTTCAGCGAGGCCGTGCTCGCGGCCACGGGGACCTCCTTGGGCGAGCTGGTGCCCTTCCAGCTTGAATACAATTGTGTACGTTTACTTGATGGTACATATGAGTTTACCCGCTCTCGCTCACCGCTAGGTCGCTCATCTCTAGATCGCTGCGATGGGCGATGCTTGCAAACAGATAGGTCAATGGTGCAGGCTGCTTAATCACGGGTAGAGTGGCGGTATGATTGGAATTTATTGCTGACAATTGGCTGGCGGCTATCGGCTTTGTAGCAGGGCTTTTGTGTGTTTGGCTGCTGATCAAAGAAAACATTTTCACTTTTCCAATCGGCTTACTTTACGCCATAGTGACCGTAGTGGTCATGCTGCAAAACAAATTATACGCCGATGTCTTGCTCAATTTTTACTACGTATTGATGAACGCCTATGGCTGGTATTTTTGGCTGC
>QIGT01000257.1 GCA_003230835.1 Gammaproteobacteria bacterium | reverse complement strand
GGCCTGCGTAGTACACCCCGAACGAACCATCGCTAAACCGGCTTTCGCGTCCAATGTGCGTAAACGCCGCCATCACCACACTAGCGCCGGGGCCGGTAACCCATTCCTCTTTGTCGACCAAGTACAAATTACCAGCCGCGGACTGCATTCGATCATTGGTCATCGATTCAAGAGCGTAGGCGATCTCTAATTCGTCTGGCTCAACCAGCTCTTCATACAGTGAGATTGGAGGGAAGCGCGATGGAATGATTCGGAACTGATTGGCGCTTTGTAGGTTCTGTCGCCGCGGGCTAGCCACGCCAGGCATCCAGGTGCCGCCGAACTTGGTACAGATTGTCCATACGTCCTTTCAGCATGACATCCAGCGCCGACTCGTCTCCGAAAGCGGTATTGGGGCGTTTGATGTACCCGTCTGCACGCTCGGCTACAGGCAGAAGGATATGGGTCGCCTTGTAGATCCCTAACATGAGGCTTATCCGCTCCAGCGTGTCCTGAGAAAGTCCAGAGACCTTCCCATCGCGCCACCGATAGAACGTCCGCTCACTGGGCTTTCCGAGCAGTGTAATCCCCTGCTCGCGGGTGAGGTCCCATTTCTCTATCAACCCAAAAAAGGCTTTAACCGCCACGCGCCGGACCTCAGCTGAGTCAAATTGGTCCAGAGGCGTTGCTTCCGGGAAGGGGTCTAAGTTTTCTAGTACCTTTGCCATATGCCACAATATACTTAATTAAGCCGCACTTGACAAGATGCGACGTCTTATGAATGTCTCTCGGGTACCCCATCTGGGACGGACCACTGTGCGGGCGATGAGCTTTCGCGCTCTCTATCCTATTTGATGCTGACAACGGCACTTTGTATCCATTGCGATACACCACACGCCAAGAGAATTCCAGCCACAATACTTCCGTACATCATTATCGAGGCATCAAGACCTGTCGGTTTCAAGACTTGGCGTTCGATCCAGTAAACTAGCGCCACCGTGAATGGCGACAAGAGCGGCATCGTGGCACAGGCAATAAGCAGTATCGCCCTTCAATAGTTCGCATCATGGAGTTTTCAGTTATACCCCTATTAGAAACGGAACTCTGAAGTCAAATAATATTCTCTGCCACGACTAAAACTTCCTTCAATAAAGCCGACGCCAGGCTGACTGAATCTGGAGTAAAGATATATTTCGTCTGTGGCATTCTTAATACCAGCTACGACCTTCCATCGTTCAGCAGCCCTGTAAGAAGCGGACACACTGAGCAAGCCAAAGGCCTTTTGTTCCAATAGAGGTGTATTTTCCGCATCGTTGAAGAGGTCGTCTTTCCAACTGTAGTCCGCTCGCAACAGCACTTCGGCCCCGGATGCTAGATCGATCCAGTAGTCTAGTTGTGCTACCCGACAGATAGGTAACACTTAATACTGGAGACATAGGTTACACAATAGAGGTATTTGGGGGGACTCAAATGCCTTGGAAGGAGTGTAATCTGATGGATGAACGGGTTAGGTTCGTTGGCCGCCTTCTCGAAGGTGAAAAAATGGCTGTCATTTGTCGCGAGTTTGGCATCTCACGCAAGACCGGGTACAAGATATTCAACCGCTACAAAGAACTCGGTCTGGACGGCCTGAACGACCAAACACGCCGCCCACTCCGCTATGCCAATCAACTCCCCTTCCAGTTAGAAAGTAGAATTTTGGCCATTAAAAAAGAGTACCCATCATGGGGTGCACCCAAAATACGAGCCAAACTCATTCGTGAATACCCCCAGGTGAGAACGCCTGCCAAAAGCACCGTACATGCTGTCTTGGATCGAAATGGGCTCGTTAAAAAACGTAAGCGGCGGCGCTATCGTGCTGAAGGCACTAGGCTCAAAGACGTCAAGCAACCCAACGCCCTGTGGTGTGCTGATTACAAAGGTGAGTTCAAACTCGCCAACAAGCGCTACTGCTACCCGCTCACCATCACAGACTACCGATCGCGTTATCTACTCGCCTGCGACGGGCTTGATTCAACCAAGGAAGATTACGCATTTACTGTGTCCGAACGAACATTCAGGGATTTCGGGTTGCCTAGTGCCATTCGGACTGACAACGGCATTCCTTTCAGTTCTCGGACAGCTTTCTTCGGCCTATCGAAACTCTCAGTTTGGTGGCTACGCCTGGGCATCAGGATCGAGCGTATCAAACCCGGCAACCCTCAACAAAACGGTCGTCATGAAAGAATGCATCTCACCTTAAAGCAAGAAGCAACAAAGCCAGCTTCGTTCAACTTTTTACAGCAACAAGAGCGCTTCGACAACTTCATCGATATCTACAATAACGACCGACCTCACCAAGCCCTTAACATGAAGTATTTTGATGGCCGTAAAATTAACTTAAGTCGTGTGTTTGCCGGGCAAGACATAGGAATACGCGAGGTGAGCGACAAATGATATGGCAGCCTGCTCGGCAGGCTGGTCACCTTCATGCAATTTGATTTAGGATTCTTTGACCAGGATGAACAGCGGGTTGAGCCTGCCGAGAATCCTTTTGTACCGAAACTGTAACCTATGTGTTCGGTATTTAGTGTCTCCCATGTCCCCGGGCAGCACCTGAATATAATTGGCTCCGCCTGCTGGGCTCGAACCAGCGACCCGCTGATTAACAGTCAGCTGCTCTACCAACTGAGCTAAGGCGGAGTAGTAGGTCATTGCCCGTGGGAATGAGCAAGGGCGGCTATTTTAGTGGCCCCGATGGCAATTGCAAGAGCCTCTACAGCTTACAAACACTCCAGCCCAGTAAATGACGAAAATCACCCAATTCCAATCTCAATTTAGATAAAAAGACCTAGAAAGGGGCATATACCCTCAATGTATGGGGGCTAATTCGGCGTGGCTCCACCTTGTCATACTTAGCCTGGCGCTGTCGGCTTTTCGCCGCCAATGTTTCGTCTCCTAAAGCTTGGGCGGTTACGGCACGCAACGCATAGAAACGCGAATTATTTCGTCTCAAATCGATGGCTCGCTCGATGGCAATCAAGGCTTGTTCATAAAAACCGCGGCGATACTCATACTCTGCCACAGCGTAGTGATAAAAGGGATTACGCTGCTGATACCTTTTCATTGCCTTGCGGTACATCTTGGCTTGAGCAAACATCTGTAGTGTTTCTAGAGTGCGGGCCATGCCTGCGATGGCGGTTTTATTTCTAGGGTCCAGCGACAAAACTTTTTCATAAGCCCGTTGCGCCAACAGCGGCTGATCAACAACAGAAAAAAGAACACCCAAGTTATTCCAACTATCTTTGTTTCGAGGCGCCGCCAATATGGCACGTTTCAAATACGCAAATGCTGTTTCATGGTCTCCTTCACGCAAGTAGTCAACGGCTATATTGGTATAAAAAAGAGACTCTGCATGAGTGTCTGTTATTGGTGTGCGAGGCGTGAACGGGTCTGCGCCGACATAGTTAAAATCTACCGTGAGCTGACTATTGGAGTAGCCCGAAAAGTTCATGTCTTCCAACAGAACGCTTATGTGATTATTTCGCACCAAGTAGCCTGCCTCAACATTCCACTGCGGCAATTCATCGATGAGCTGATAACTGGCACTCAGACCTGCTGCACGCGCCAAAGAGATGAACATGTTGGTATAACCCAAACAATTACCCCGACGCAGAGCAAATGTTTTGGCTGCTGGATAAGTGCCCGAAGCGTCGTAAGAGTCTTCAAAATAATTCTCGTCCACCAGCTTTTTCATCAGTCGCCTAAAGCGCACAAAGCTGATATCAGAACCGGTGATATCCGGCCCGACGAAGGTTTCCATTTCCGGGCTTAGGGTGAGTAAAGAAATTTCTGGCGCTGGCGCCACCGGATGTCCGAACACTTGAACACCATCAAGCAAGCTTTCGTCCAAGATAAATGCGGGTTGCTTAAAACTATGGGTGGCACAACCTTGCACGGTTGCTACCAGGGCTAGTAAACACAGGTGTGTTCGAAGAAACCTTGTAAAAGTACTCTGCTGCATTGTTCACCTTTAAACTGCACACCTTAAATACTAGATAGCTTCGTTCCCACACTCAAGCCGCTGTCCGACACTAAGAGCCTGCGCGCAAGTTGAACACCCGTGTGAAAGAACGTTCTTCGCCATCTGCATCCACGGTTACAACAACCCATAAGCGGTTGCCTTTGCGACCTAGCCTTTCTGTGACCAACATGTCGTTGGCCTTGGAAATAATAACCAAGTCTGTTTCTTCCCAACCGGCATATACTTCCCATAGGCCTCGCTGACGCTCTCCCCAAGTGAGGTCTCGATACACTCCAGGATGATATTGAATACCCATAGAGTTTCGGTTTTGTTCAATCTCGATTTTATCAGCGCGCAATACCTGGAAGTCGTGCACGATGAAGGCCAACGCAGATCCTTTCGCTATTTCCAGTATCTGAGCTCTGCGGTCTGTGTGGCGAGGTCTTTTCTTACTGCCATGAAGACCTTCCCGCAGATCTGGGGCTGCATCTGAATCAGCAAAATCTAATACCCACTCACCGCTTAGGTTTACACCCTCAGGGTTAACTTCGTTCAACTCAACACTGCTGCATGCTGTGAGCAAACCCAATAACGACAACAACGCCAATTTATTCATTGTTTTGGATCTCGAATATTCAGGGACCTTTAACAAGCGGCGCATACAAACAACAAGCTAGCGCAGGAATTGAGATTGAGCACGCAGTGCGGTAACACTTTGGCCCACCAACTCATCCATGATCGTTTGCACTGGCCGCACTTCATTGAAGTAACCAATACTTTGACCCGCACCAGAATGTATCAACGGTTCGATGTCGTGCTCTTCAATCGCACCGAGCAAGTCGCCCACTAAAACATCTTGGTAGGGCATTTTTAGTGGTGTCGGCGCATTTTCAGATTCCCACTCTTGGCTCCAACCGGTGCGAACTTGGCGGAAGGTTTTACCACTCTCTGAACGGGTAATAACCGTATCACCACTGCCTGCTTGAATGAGTTTTTTTGTGTTAACCGGGTGCATATGCCCTTGGTGTTCCTGTGACAATAACCAAGCTGTACCCAGCCAGACCCCTTGAGCACCCATCGCCAACGCCGCCGCTATGTGGCGACCGGTTGCGACGCCACCTGCCACCAACACAGGCACATCGCCTGCGGCTTCTACGATCTGCGGCACCAATGAAAATGTCCCAATAGGGCCTGTGTGCGCACCGGCGTCGTAGCCTTGTGCAACTATAATGTCTACCCCGGCTGCGATGGTGCGTTGTACATGATGCGGGCTGCCGATCAGGGCCAGCGTGACCTTGCCACGAGCTTTGGCTTGCGCAACGGCTTCTGGCGGCGCGCCGATACCACAGGCAAACATATTCACGTCTGAATTGATGACGGCTTTGAGTTGCGCTGTTTCAATTTCTTGGGATCGAATGAACCGCGTGCGCATACCTGGTCCACTGCCCTTCGGCACGTTGTATCGTTGAATCAGATCTTCCACGAAAGCTTTATGCTCCGGCGGAATCTCCGCTTCGATGGCTTCTCGGGAATTGTGTTGCGGCATGTCTGGTGGTAGTACGAGGTCAACGCCAAAAGGTTTACCTCCGACCAAGTCCTGAATTTGTTGCAGTTCATCAGAAATTTCATGAGGGAAACGGCGTGTGGCGCCATACACCCCGTAGCCGCCAGCATTAGAGATAGCAGCCACGGTTTTTACATCGTGAGCGAATCCGAATATGGGAAATTCAATGCCGAGTTTGTCGCATATGGGCGTCCACAGCGAAGCCACAATTATGCTGAGCGAGCTTCCGTGGCGACTATCTCTCGATACTGCGCTGGTTGGGGTGTAGGAGATGCCAGTTCTTCAGGTTCTAACTCAACCTCTCGAACTACTGGGGTTTCCGGCGCTTGAACATGGTTTAAGGCGGTGTCGATCACTTCAAAAGCATTGAGCCGCTTCAATTGAGGATGGCCTCGAACCACTTCGTAGTAAAAATCTTTATAAACTTGGCTCGGAATCACGTCGAATACTGGATCGTACCCTTCCGGTTTTACATGCAGTGATTCATGGCCGTACTGCTCTGGCCATATTTGGCACCAGTCTCGCCACAAGCGTAAAATGAGATTTTGTTGTTGTCGATTCACAGTTTTCCGCCCCCTCTACGTATACATCACGTAAGTACTAACACAGCGCAAACTCTCTGCGGAGCTTTAAGCACAAACCACCCATTGGAACTGGCAGCGCAGTTGACTATAGCAAATCCTTAGGGCAAGCACACGGGGCGCCATCTACACTGAATTCATGGCATGGAAGCTAGTGGTTATAGCGGTGATGGTCGCATGCGTCACCCTGGAGCAGAGCCCGTTACACAGTAACTCAAAGGATGGCTCGCTGATGCTCAACAATACCCCTTGGCGTCAAAATGTTGGCGTGAAAAGTAAAGAAAGTGAAGAAAAAAGTGAAAATGTTCCTTCAAATTCGGTCGTTCTGTCTGACCAGATTCTATCTGACCAGGTTCTGTTCGACCGCACTCTATCTAACAAGGTTCTCAACCTACCACCCTCACCCGCATTTGACCTCGATATGCCTTACCAGACCATCGAATTCGATTCGAGCCATGTTGATGAGTTGCTATCTTCCGGCACGACAGCAGTCAACCTACCTGGGCATGCGCCCATTGAGTTGACCTTAATGTCCGCTTCGAACCGACACGGCATGCAGTCGATTACCGCCCTTCACGCCGGGCTGGTCAGCACGATTACTCAGCGTGGAGCGAATCTGTTCATGACACTAGCCACCCCAAACGAGAGTTATCGAATAGAAAGCAACAACGGCGTTAGCCGCTTGTACGCGCACCGAACGTTAGCTCAGCGCTCTATTCGGCACCACAAGGACTATAAATATGTGCAGTAAGTCACTTCTTTTTGGCATCGTTTGCGCACTCTGCCTCAGCGGATGTGGAGGCGGTGGAGGCGATAGCAGTAGTCGTGCTGAAACTGCTAACACAAGACCTGCTCAAAATCCCACTAACGCACCCGACCCTACGCCACCTGTCAGCGACCCAATTAACGATGTCACTCAGATCAAGCTTTTAGCCTTGTATACACCCGGGGTCGCTGATCAATTCAATGATCCCGATTTGCGCATTCAACATTTGGTGGCGGTTGCAAACGACGTGCTATCGGCGAATGGAGTTTCCCTAACATTCAGCGCAGCCCATGTTGAACAAGTTACGTACCCGGATTCACTACCGATCACCCAAGCCCTAGACGATTTGACTGCTGGCAGCCATAACAGTTTTGCAAACATTGCCAGTTTGCGCGACTCAACCCAGGCCGACCTAGTTGTACTATTTCGGCCCTACGCCAATGATGGGCACTGTGGCTATGCGTGGATTGGCGGGTTTCAGTCAAATGGTGACTTAAGTAACGTTGGCGCATCTGAATTCGGCTATTCGGTGGTGGCGAGCAACTGTTCTGACTACACCTTGCTACACGAGCTAGGACACAACATGGGGCTTGCCCATTCTCGCCGACTGGCACCTCAAGGTGGCACCTACGAATATTCAGTGGGTTATGGGGTCGACAACGATTTCGTCACCATCATGGCGTCGCCGGAAGAGTATAACGCAACACAGTTGCCGCGTCTGTCTTCGCCACTATTAGATTGTAATGGTCAACCTTGCGGTGTCGTGCACACCGCTGCCGACGGCGCAGACGCATTACGTAGCCTCAACTCGGTGAAAGACCAAGTAGCTGCCTATCGATAAGAGGTTCCCTAAGTGTCGGATCTTTTCAAATTCACCACACCAGCGCGGGGAGTGAGGTCACCTAACTGTGTTTCAATGTCAGCACCTTTAACAAGGCCTTCAACAAATTTTCTCACCACATCGTAGTCAAAGGTCTCACACGCTTGTTCTAGGGTCTTAAGCGCACCACGCAATTCCTTCCAAGGCACAAAGTGCTCTTCGGCGCGCATAATTTTACGATGATCAGTTCCTGTTACCGTACTGCCCACCAACAGTTCTTCGTGGAGTTTTTCCCCGGGTTTTAGGCCGGTAAATTCGATAGCGATCTCTCCAGTTGGATTTTCCTCGCTGAGCACAGACAAGCCTTTCAATCGAATCATGCGACGGGCCAAATCAAGTATTTTAATCGGCTCACCCATATCGAGAAGAAATACATCCCCGCCCCTGCCCAGGCTTGCAGCTTGTAACACCAACTGTGCTGCTTCCGGGATGGACATGAAATACCGCGTCACATCGGCATGCGTAACGGTCACCGGGCCGCCATTTTCTATCTGTTCTAAAAACAATGGCACCACTGAACCGGATGAACCCAGGACGTTTCCAAAACGTACCATGGAAAATTGCGTGGACTCAGATTCTTGCTGTAAAGCTTGCAGTATAAGTTCGGCCAATCGCTTACTGGCGCCCATGACACTGGTCGTGCGCACGGCTTTGTCTGTCGAAATTAAGATGAAATCGTTCACGCCACTGTCCATGGCCGCTTGAGCACAATAGAGGGTGCCGAAAGTGTTGTTCTTCAGCCCTTGAATGATGTTGTTTTCGACCAAGCTCACATGCTTGTATGCAGCGGCATGGTAGAGTGTTTCAACACTGTATCGACGCAGTGTTCTTAGCAGCATCGGTTTGTCGGTTACCGTTCCCAATACCGCTACCAAAGGCACTTTCAGATCTTGCTTGTGCGCGATCGCCAGTAATTCTCTATGTATTTGATAGAGCCCAAACTCAGATTGATCAAGCAGAACCAACATGCGCGGATTTTGTCGCAATATCTGCCGGCACAATTCCGAACCAATCGATCCACCGGCCCCAGTTACCATCACGGTTCTGTTCAGTACCGATTGCTCTAACAAGTGTGGTAACGGTTCTACGACATCACGACCAAGAAGATCTTCAATGCTCACGTCACGTAAGCTTGCCAGACTGAGACGACCTGCTACAAGTTCACCCAAATCTGGAATAAGGCGCACGCGCACTGCATATTTTTCTAGGAATTCCAATATGTCTCGACGAGTT
Source organism: Gammaproteobacteria bacterium (assembly GCA_003230835.1). Classification (GTDB taxonomy): domain Bacteria; phylum Pseudomonadota; class Gammaproteobacteria; order Pseudomonadales; family Azotimanducaceae; genus UBA4421. Next base: position 13,675 of record QIGT01000257.1, on the reverse strand, counting down.
TGCGCATCGTCGTTGATGGCAACAAATACTTGTTTTGCATTAGAGTCTTTTAGCAGCCAGTGCAGTTGTTTAGGTGGATAAACATAGATGCCGTCCATGCTGCTTTTTTGCATCTTCTTGTCGTCGTCCAAAAAAGCGATGGGTTCGTATTCACCTTGCTGGTGCAACAAACGCGCAAGCTCGATACCGTTGCTGCCAGCACCATATATAATCACCGCTTCACGAGCAGTTCCTCGAATCAAACTTTGCACATACGCACGAACCGCGAAGCGCGTTCCGCTGACGTATAACAGAGACAGCAACAAGAAAATGATGGGCACCGAGTCTGGAAAACTTGGGACATACAACGCATAGGGTACGATGGCTATGGCGGCGACTAACGAGCCTTTCACCACCGCCAACATAGCGTGGTTACCCATGTAGCGAATCACTTGGCGATACAACCCCAAGCGCCCGAACATTGGAATGGCCACACAAACGCAAATAACGAAAGACGGCCAGTAGTCAGTGATATCAGGGTTTATTTCGCCCAGTCTCAAGGCGAAGGCAGTCCATAACGCAATCGGCAGCACGATGAGGTCTGCCACCACAGCAATGGCTTGTTTTTTGCGTCTCGACAGTTCGTCTAACAGTGCGTGCATGCGCGCCTCCAACTATCCCTGTTGGTTATTTTTACAACCGCTTCCTTCACAAATGTTCCCTTTGTTCTGGCATACCGGCTTCAAATAACCAACAGAGCACTGCCAGTGGTACAATCGCCATGGCTAAAAATAATAGTTGTAGAGTCGCATATGTGACAGCTAGCCATGCCAGCGGCATAAGCCACACCATAGCGAATATAAGAAAGACACTGGTCGTCCATAAATGTCCTCTACGCAGAGCTAATTGTTGATACAAATGGCTACGGTGCGCCTGTGTGAACTCCTGTCCAGTACCTATTCTCACACAAAGGGTATAGGTGGCGTCAAACCAAAATACCGCTAAAAGTATCAATCCGGCAACTAAAGGCAAACTTTCGGCCTGCCAGAGATAGATTAACACGCTACCCAGCAGCAAACCTAAAAAACCGCTTCCAACGTCGCCCATGAATATCTTCGCTGGGGGCCAATTGAAGCTGAGAAATGCCAAGGTCACACCACTGAGCGCCCATAACAGTTCGCTCACCCAGCCAAGGGTGGCCGGGCTAACAATTTCGACACCGACGCAAAATACCAAACACTGTGCTGCTGCAATGCCATCAATGCCATCCATAAAGTTATACAGGTTGATGAACCACACCAAGCCGAGTAAACAAATCAACAAAAGCCAAAACGGTGCTGGTAGTGCCATGCTCCATATCACCAAGGCAGCGGCCAATACATGCACCACAATACGAAATTTCGCGCTGACATGACGCACATCATCCCACAACCCAACCCCCGCCAGCACACCACAGCCGAAGCACAAACCCCAACCCAACCGACCGATTTCGAAACTCATATACCCCAAATAGACCAACACAACCAACACAATGGTGATGCCGCCCATGGTTGGCGTAGGTGCGGTGTGTGAACTGCGTGCATTTGGGCTGACCAACCAAACCGGGCGCAGTGCCACCTGCAGCACCAACCACTGCAGCATCAGCCCCGCAAACAAGGCGATGACCATGGTGGAAATACCTACTGTTGTTGCTGAAACCACTTCACAACCTTGTCAATTTCATTTCTTTGTTCATATGCAGGTGTCCAGGCCAATTCATCTACAGTGTTTTGCATGTCAACTTGCAATGGATGAAAGAGTCTTTCTCCGGCACCGCCAAACCCAAGCAACTTTGCAACCATCAACGCAAGCTCAGGTTTAACCTGCCACAATCTCAATGGTTGACCGGCAGCAGTTGCCAGCATGCTGAGCATTTGTGCAACATTCGATTGTTCATTATCACGCACATGAACAATAGTGGGTGGTGGTTGATCTCTATCAGCAATGTGCAGTAACAAGTGCACAAGATTATTAACTGAAAGCCATGCCCGAGGTTCTATCGCTCCTTTTAGAGGTAACGGCCAAGAACCCAAAGCCATACTGATCATACGTAGAAAGTTGGCCTTAACACCGACACCATAAACCAGTGGCGGCCGGATCATACACAGTTGAGTCGATTCGCTCACAAGTTTAAGCAGCTGACCTTCGGCTTGTGCCTTACTGCGCGCATAGGCATCACCTGGTTGCAAAGGATCGGTTGTGCCCAAAGGGTGAGCGCTTCGATCGCCTAAGACTTTGATACTAGACAGCCAAATAAAGCGTGAAACACCCGCCTTCTGGGCAGATCGATAGAGGTCGACTGTTTGATCGCAGTTGATTGACAACAACTGCTTTTCATTCGAATCCTGCACTTTGCTGTGCGCGAGGCCGGCAAGATGAAAAACAGTGTCAAAACTGCGGAGAGCCAATTCGTCGGTAGGTAGGGTGGAATGAGTTTGCGCCAATCCGGGGACACTTCCGTTACGCACCACGCCTTCGACATGCCAACCCACCTCTACCAGTCGCTTAACCAAATGTCTGCCTATAAAACCCGTAGCACCGGTGACATAGGCTCGCTTCACGAAGGCTCACTTAATTGGGGGAGTAGCTCGTCATAAACTCGAAAGGTATGCGCAACGACATTTTCAACCGAAAAAACAGCCTCAGCTTTTTGCCGGGCGGCTCGCGCATAACTGTGTCGCAGCCTTTCGCTCTCTCCCATCTCTAACATCGCTTCTGCCACAGGGGCGATTGCCGTGGCGACCCCTCCTGCGAGCAAGAAACGCCACTCAGGAGGGATTTTACGTACTTCTGTTGACCCTTGGGCAATTTCATGCAAGCCCTTGTCTCGCAACATACGCGCAACCAATACAATGACGTGGTAAATGCGTGAGGGGGATGTCATGGCTCACATTGTCCGGTACCCATTTAGAAAGAGCCACCCCTTATTTTGATTCTGCCAGAAAAACCTTCACGCTGAGCGCGCGCCTTCATTGGCTACGCGCTCCGTCGCCATATTTGTTAGACCTGATACGGCCCCTAGTCTTCGAAGGCGATCTTATCCCGATTGGTTTCTATCACATGATCACCAATGCCACGCACGCCAAGCAGATCAGTTACTGAGGCGTAATCGCCATGTTGTTGACGATATTCAACAATAGCCTGAGCCCGAGCTACCCCAACCCCCACCAATGTCTCTGCCAGTTGGGTGGCAGTGGCAGTATTAACATTGACTTGAGAGCCAGGCAGCGCAAAAGCGCCAGGGCTATTCAGCATGAGTAGAACGAGAATTGAAGCCAGAATATTTTTCACGACGCGATCCTTTTGTTTTGGGAGACCAAGCTTATCGACATGTCTGAGTATTGGCCTGCAGACAAAGCCGTCATCATTCGTATGCTCAGAGCGAGTTAAAAAGGCAGACTTTGTTGCAAGAACAAAGACGATTACCAGTTACAACTGGCAGACATTAGCCATGAAATCCAAGGTATCGGCTTCAGGCTAGTAGCCGAAAGTTCCCCAACCCTTGCAGGTTGGACAATGCCAGATGTGATGATGGCTGGTGAACCCACAATTACTACACTGGTGCCGCTCTTCTTCTTGCACAATTTCCTGCAATTGTTGAATTGCTCGTTCTACATCGTCGCCTTGCCCACACTGCACCATCTCTAACAGCATGGGTATGTGACGTTTCGAGGGTGCCACTTGCACACCTTCCAACAACTGCGCATTGCTCCATGGCATACCATTTTTACGCCGAAACTCGACCAAAGACTTGAGCACGCGCGGCTCGGGATAACGTTGCACGGCTTGGCTAAGGTAACGCTCATACTCGGCATCAGCTTCTAAATTTTCATACGCATTACGCAATAAAGGCAGGAATTCAGCAAGCAAACCCGGTTGCAATTCGGCCGCGCGAGCCAAATGCCGAACCACGCGCCGATATTTTTTTTGCTCACTGTCGGCTCGAGCTGCAAGCCAATGCCCTCGAGGTTGGCTGCTATCAAGTGCAAGCGCTTTTCGAATGTGTTTTTTAGCTTCATCAACACTATCGTTACGTAGATGAACCTCAGCCAGCTCGCAATGCAAGTGGCAAACTCGTTGACGTATGCTGTGGTTTGTTTTGCTCAGCCTTTTGCTCACATCTATCGCTTTTTGCCATTCCTTTTCTTGCTCGTACAAATCCAACAACAACTCTACTGCGGGTGTTTGTTGCGCATCACGGCGGGCCACGATTTCAACCAATAGACCTTCCGCTCTACCCAGTAGCCCAGCTACATGGTAGTCACGCGCAAGCTCAAATTCCACAAGTTGCTTGTTAGCCGAGCTCAATACCGGGTTAGCCATAAGGTTTTGATGAATGCGGATGGCTTTATCTACTTCGCCACGACGACGCACCACACTGGCCAAAGCCAAATGCACGTCAATGGTTTCATCAGAAACAGCCATGACCTCAATGAAACGGTCTACGCCGAGCTCTGGGCGCTCACCCAAGAGAAAATTGAGACCTTGGTAGTAGTCTTTGATGACAACAGATTGGGGGCGAGGTCGTTCTCGTTCTTTGCGACCAAACAGATAGCCTATGGCGAGAGCGATCAGCAGGAATATATAGAGAAGTATGTTATGCGGCAAATCCATTGCGCAACTCCACTAGCCTTGAATAGAGGTTATGCGCAATCTCTCAACTTCTGCATTACTCTGAGCCAAACTTTGGCGTAGCTTTCGATTTTCTAAACGGTACTTGATACTCATCCACACGGCATTTAGCAGCCCAAAGAAGAGCCCGATTAAGAACGCTGCCAACAACCACCAAAACATACTGAGTGTAAAAGGCGTTTGCCAATACGCAAACGTCAGTGCGAGCTCTTCTTGGTTAGCCGCCAGTGCTGCGACAGCGAAGGCCAACAACATGGCAATGACCAAGGTGAGAGATTTCAGCCATTTCATTGCAGGTCTGGAGAAGCCTCTGGCCGGGCATTTCGTGAATTTTCGCTCTTAGCTTCTTTAGCGAGTGCCTGATTGACTCGATCACGAAGTTCTTTGCCAGGTTTGAAGTGGGGCACGTATTTCCCCGCCAAACCCACCGATTCGCCGGTTTTTGGATTACGACCGATACGCGGTGCTCGGTAGTGGAGTGAAAAACTACCGAAGCCACGTATTTCTATTCGCTCACCCCTGGCTAGGGTTGACGACATCTGCTCGATCATGGTTTTCACAGCCAACTCAATATCCTTACTGGTTAGCTGTGATCCAGACAGTTGCGACTGCGCAGCGACAATTCGCTCGATTAGCTCCGACTTGGTCATGCTTACTTCTGTCATTGCTAAACTGCTCATATTGCTTACTCGTCGTTCTTATCCATTTGCGCTTTGATCAAGTCACCCAAGGTTGCTGTACCTGGACGATCTGGTTCTACACGCTTGTGCTCACGAACGGCCTGACGCTCGTCGTCTACGTCTTTCGCCTTAATGGATAAGCCAATGGTGCGATTCTTACGGTCAACACTAACGATTTTAACTTCGATGGCTTCACCTACAGTAAGCACGTTACGCGCGTCTTCAACTCGATCAATACTGATTTCAGACGCCTTCAGTATGCCGTTCACCTCTTCAGCTAGCTCAATCACTGCTTCCTTAGGTTCAACTTCTATGATCTTACCGTTAACGATACTTCCACGATCATTCACCCCTGTATAGTCAGAGAACGGATCTTGATCGAGCTGTTTAATCCCTAGAGAAATACGCTCACGCTCGGGGTCCACAGACAGAATCAAAGTCTCAATTTCCTCGCCCTTAGAATAACGTCTTACCGCTGTTTCACCCGGCTCGTTCCAAGAAATATCAGAAAGGTGTACCAAACCATCGATGCCACCTTCAAGACCAATGAAGATACCAAAATCGGTAATGGACTTGATATTTCCGGTGATCTTGTCGCTCTTAGCATTGTTGATGCTGAACTCTTCCCAAGGGTTCGGACGACACTGCTTAATGCCCAGTGAGATGCGGCGGCGATCTTCGTCAATGTCCAAGACCATAACTTCAACTTCATCACCCACCCCAACCACTTTGGAAGGATGAATGTTTTTGTTGGTCCAATCCATTTCGGATACGTGTACCAAACCTTCAACACCTGATTCAATTTCGGCGAAACAACCATAATCCGTGAGGTTAGTGACATGCGCCAAGACACGTGAGCCTTCAGGATAGCGACGAATGATGTTCAACCAAGGATCATCACCCAATTGCTTCATACCCAAACTGACACGGTTTTTCTCCCGGTCAAATTTCAATATGCGTACATCAACTTCATCACCAACGTTAACCATCTCGCTTGGATGGCGGATGCGTTTCCACGCCATGTCGGTGATGTGTAACAAACCGTCAACACCACCCAAGTCAACAAAGGCGCCGTAGTCGGTGAGATTCTTGACGATACCTTTCACATCTTGGCCTTCCTGCAAGGAGCCCAACAATGCTTCACGCTCATGGCTATTCTCTTCTTCGAGCACTGCGCGTCGTGAAACCACTACGTTGTTACGTTTCTGGTCTAGTTTGATGACCTTAAACTCTAGCGGCTTGCCTTCGAGATGCGCGGTTTCGCGTAGGGGTCGAATGTCGACCAACGAACCCGGCAAGAATGCGCGGATATCGTTGATATCAACGGTGAAACCACCTTTAACCTTACCGTTGATAATACCGGTAACCACTTCAGACTCTTCATGGGCGGCTTCAAGTAACTGCCAAGACTCAGCGCGTCGGGCTTTTTCACGAGACAGACGGGTTTCACCCCAACCGTCGTCCACAACTTCCATCGCCACCTTCACCTGGTCGCCTATGGCGAGGATAAATTCCCCTTGTTCATTCAAAAACTGGCTTTTGGGTATAACCCCTTCAGATTTCAGACCGGCGTGTACCACGACCCAATCATCATCTATATCTACCACCGTGCCGGTAACGATAGACCCAGGGGCCATCTCGATGGTTAATAAACTTTCTTCAAATAATTCGGCAAAAGATTCACTCATAAATTTCGCACTGCACTTAAGTTGGAATTCAGCCAGGATCATGCCAATGACATTGGCAAGAAGAGCTTGTGTGACTTACAGCGCGCTCCGTTGGTTGATTAATTAAAAAACACAATCGCCATCTGCCTTAAAACCGTTTGGCGAGCCTACAATCCGTGTTGTCGGATTTGTGACATGACGAATTCTAATACTGCTTCTATCGACATCGACGTACTGTCGATCATCACGGCATCGTCAGCCGGCCTCAGCGGGGCAATTGCACGTCCTCGATCTCGGGCGTCCCGTTCTAGGATCTGCTCGAGAAGGTCGCGCAAATTAACACTTAAGCCTTTGTTTTTCAACTGTTTGTAGCGGCGCTCTGCACGCTTGTCCGGACTGGCCTCAAGGAAGAACTTTGGCTGTGCATCTGGGAAAACCACCGTACCCATGTCTCTACCATCCGCCACCAGACCGGGCGCTTTACGCTGGGCTTGCTGTAATTCGAGCACTGCCTCACGAACCAAGGGCAACTGCGCGACTTTAGACGCATGTGTACCCGCATCTTCGGTACGAATTTCATCGGTTATGTCGAGATTATCAACGATCACGCTGTCACCGCGAAATTGAATACTCAAGCCTTCAGCAATCTCAGCTGCGATGGGATCTAACACGCTGGCAAGCGTATCGAGATCAACCCCGCGGCGCACACACATGCAGCCGACGATGCGATAAAGGGCACCGGAATCTAGCAAATGCCAGCCCAAGGCGCTCGCAACAGCCTTGGCTAAAGTTCCCTTACCAGAGCCGCTAGGACCATCAATGGAGATGACGGGAATCAACATGACGTTGTCTCTACCCGAGTACCTCGTCCAGCACCTCACGGAAGGCGCGCAAGAAACGTTGGTTTTCTTCGGCTAAACCAATGCTCACGCGCAAATGTTGGGGCAAATTATATTCCGCTATTGGTCTAACGATGACGCCCTTATGTAACAAATCTTGAAAGAGAGGTTGTGCCGATTGACCACAATCTACACTGAGGAAATTACCCAACGAAGGGATGTATTCGAGCCCTAGCTGGTTAAAACCGTCGATGAGTTGCTGCTTACCCTGGTTGTTGAGGACAACACTTTGTTGCACAAAACTGCGATCAGCCAATGCGGTTTCGGCAGCACATAAGGCCAAACTATTCACATTAAAAGGCTGTCGCGCTCTGTTCAGTAAATCTGCAAAGTACGGACTGCAAATACCATAACCTATCCGCATTGCAGCTAGACCATATACCTTGGAAAAGGTCCGCGTGACGATGAGATTCTCATAACGTTCGAGCATGGCGAGCGTGTTGGGATAAGTCTCCTCACCGCTAAACTCAAAATAGGCTTCATCCAACACCACCCATATATGCGCGGGTAAGGCATCTAGAAATTTTACCAATTCAGCTTCTGCTACCCAGGTGCCTGTGGGGTTATTCGGGTTGGCGATGAATACAGTTCGAGTTTTCTCAGTGACCGCTGCCACAAAACCGTCCAAATCAGCGCCATATTGAAGCGCGGGAACGCTCACCAAAGTGCCGCCCGAACAGGCAACCGACAGTCGGTAGGCGACAAAACTATGCTCGGCGACAATGGCTTCGTAGCCCGGCTCAACGGTCACTCGAGTAATCAGATCGATGATGTCGTTAGAACCATTGCCCAAAGTGATTTGGCTTTCATCTACACCAAGATGTTTGGCCAAAGATTGCTTCAGTGCATAGCCATTGCCATCGGGATAACGCGACAACGTCTCCATTGCTTCACCAATGGCGGCTCGTACGGCGTCACTCGGTCCCCGAGGGTTTTCATTGCTGGCGAGTTTAATAATGTCACTGAGCCCTAGCTCGCGCGCCAACTCATCGATAGGTTTTCCCGGTGCATAGGCTCGTAAGTTAGCAATTCCAGGGTGTACGTTGTTCATGTTCGCCTCTACAAAACTGCGCGGGGGTATGACCCTAGGACACGCACTTCAAAGGCTACATCTCGCACGGCGGCGAGGGCCTTGGTTGCATTATCCTCGGTTTGATGGCCGTCAAAATCAATAAAAAATACATACGACCAATCTCCAGTGCGTGCTGGCCGCGTTTCAATTCTTGTTAGGCTAATGTCAAAACGCTCGAAAGGTTCCAACACCCGCAACAAAGCACCGGGTTCATTGCGAACAGAAACCAATATAGATGTCTTGTCACAGCCGCTGGGCGCCACCTCTTGCTGGCCTAAAACTAAGAATCTGGTTTTGTTGTCCGTCTGATCTTCAATGCGTGCTGACAGGATGCGCAAACCATACTCATCAGCAGCCATTTCTCCAGCTATCGCGGCAACCTCCCTGCGTTGGCTTGCCTGTCGTGCGGCTTCGGCATTACTCGACACACTCGTGCGTGGAATCCCTGGATAGCGGCGATCAAGCCAGCCCCGACATTGAGCCAGACTTTGCGCGTGGGAAAGAATTTCTTCGATTTCACCGTCAGCATCTTCTTTACGCAAAAACGCATGATGTATGGGTAACTCTACTTCGGCGCAAACCTTCAAGCGAGACGATAAAAAACAATCTAACGTATGGTTAACCATGCCCTCAGTCGAGTTTTCTACCGGAACCACACCATAGTGGGCGGCCTGCGTCTCAACTTCTCGAAAGACATCATCTATAGAAGTAAGCGGCTGGGTAGTTGCAAAATGCCCAAACTGTTTAATTGCAGCGGCTTGAGTATAAGTGCCTTGAGGGCCGAAATAAGCCACGGTAAGTGGCATTTCCAGATTTAGACAGCTCGAAATGATCTCTCGAAACAAACCCGCAACATCTTTGTCCGCCATCGGCCCAGGATTTTGTGCCATCAGCCGAGTGAGTATTTGTGCTTCACGTTCGGGCCGATAAAACACTGGAGGCTCATCACCTTCTTGACCGTGCTTGATCGCACCCACCTCAAGTGCGCATTGCGCACGCTCATTCAACAACACAAGCAGTTGTTGATCTAACGCGTCAATACGCTTGCGTAGAGGTTCTAGTTTTTTATCATCCGCGCTCATTCTCAAACTCATGCATAAATTCGACTAAGGCATCTACTGCCGCTTGGGGTACTGCATTGTATATACTTGCGCGCATGCCGCCGACACTTCTATGACCCTTTAAATTGACCAACCCACGGGCACTGGCTTGTGCAACAAAGTCTTTGTCCAATTGGGCGTCTGGCGACGTAAAGGTCACATTCATCACCGAACGATCTTGCGTCTGCACAGGTGAACTATAAAAATTGCTGTTATTAATGACATCATAGAGGGTACTGGCCTTAGCTGTGTTTTGCGCTTCTATGGCAGCTAGACCACCTTGCTGTTGCAACCAACTAAACACCAGACCTGCCAAGTACCAGGCATAGGTAGGGGGTGTATTCGACATAGAATCCACATCCGCCTGCACCGCGTAGTTTAGGGTTAAGGGGGTGTCTGCCCGAGCCTGCCCACATAGATCTTTACGCACGACTACAACGGTCAAACCGGCTGGACCCATATTTTTTTGCGCCCCAGCATAGATCAAGCCAAATTGATTGATGTCTATGGGTCGCGACAATATGTCTGACGACATATCGGCGACCAATGGCACGCTAGGATTTGGTAGCTGCTTATATTGGATTCCACCAATGGTTTCGTTGCTACAAATATGCAAATACTTAGCATTGTCGCTTAGCCGCCAACCATCGGCATCAGGAATCCTGTCGTAGTTACTTTCTTTACTGCTGGCAACTACGTTAACCGAACAATACTTGTTCGCTTCCTTGATGGCTTTTTGTGACCAAGCACCGGTGTCCACATAGTCGACTACTTGGTTGGACGCGGTTAAATTTAATGGGATGGCTGCCCATTGCAAAGAGGCGCCACCCTGCAAAAACAACACATGATAGTTGTCTCCCACATTCATGAGATCACGAAAATTTGACTCCGCTTGAGCGGCCAGATCGACAAATTCTTTGCTGCGATGACTCATCTCCATCACCGACATGCCCGTACCTTCATAGTCGAGCATTTCTTCTTGTGCTTTTTGCAGTACCGCTTCTGGCAGCGCGGCCGGACCTGCGGAAAAGTTAAACTTCCTCAATGACTGAGTTCTCCGTATGTTAGAAAAATGCAGGCAGACTAGTCGTCTTGGGGTGTAGCACCTGGGACATGACCCTCGGCATCATGGTCCTCGTCTGTGTCGTTTTGGTTGTTACCTACTTCTTCTGCGATACGCTCGACACTGTTCAGTAACTCACCAGCCTTCAAGTTGATTAACTTAACGCCTTGGGTATTGCGACCCAACACAGAAACGCCATCGCTGGCAGTACGCACTAACGTTCCAAGGTTGCTGATGAGCATCAACTCGTCCCCGGTAAAGACTTGCGCAGCACCCACCAAACGACCGTTTCGATCTGAGGTTTGCATGGCGATGACACCTTGACCACCGCGACCTTTGACAGGAAAGTCTGAGACTTTAGTACGTTTGCCAAAGCCATTTTCGCTGGCACTTAGGAGGAATCCATCAGTGTGCGGAATAATCAGCGAAATCACCTGTTGATCACCGCGTAATCGAATTCCTCGAACCCCTTTGGCAGAACGCCCCATGGCACGCACATCAGATTCTTTGAAGCGAACAGCCTTACCGGCACTGCTGACCAACATCACGTCACTGGTGCCGGTAGTAATCGCCACACCCACCAAGGTATTGCCTTGTTCTAAATCTAGTGCGATCAAGCCACTAGGTCGCGGGCGTGAAAATTGTTCGAGGGGTGTTTTCTTGACCGTACCATTAGCCGTGGCCATAAACACAAAATGATCGTCCGCAAATTCTCGTATGGGCATGATTGCAGTGATGCGCTCTTGCGCACCCAAGGGCAGAATGTTGATCATTGGCCGGCCTTTAGCACCGCGGCTGCCTTGGGGTATCTGGAACACTTTCAACCAATAGACTTTGCCGATATTGGAAAAGCACAACAACATATCGTGCGAGTTGGCGATAACAAGATGCTCAACAAAATCGTCATCTTTAACACTGGTCGCCGCCTTGCCGCGCCCACCCCGCCGTTGAGCTTGATAGATGTCCAGAGGCTGGGTTTTTCCGTATCCCTGATGAGAAATGGTCACCACCAGATCCTCTTCAGTAATCAGGTCTTCGACGGAAAGATCTTCTTGAGTGGCAACGATCTCTGTGCGGCGTTCATCACCGTAAGTTGATTTAATTTCATCCAACTCATTGCGTATCACAGACAGCAATCTTTCATTTGATCCCAAGATATCGAGGAGGTCTGCTATTTCATCGAGTACCCCTTGGTAGTCTTGCATGAGCTTGTCTTGTTCCATGGCCGTGAGGCGATGCAAACGAATCTCTAAAATAGCTTGCGCTTGTTCTTCGGTAAGCCGGTATAAATCGTCGGTAAAACCATATTCTTGGGCTAAGCCTTCTGGCCGACAAGCATCGGAACCTACTCTTGCTAACAATTCGAACAAAGCTTGCGCTTGCCAGCGACGCTCGATGAGTGCGGCACGCGCAACTGCGGCTGACGCAGACTCCTTGATCAGCGCAATCACCGCGTCAATGTTTGCTAGAGCAACCGCTTGGCCTTCTAGAATATGGCCACGCTGTCGAGCCCGACGCAGTAGATACAATGTTCTACGCGTAACCACTTCCCTGCGATGTTCGAGAAAAGCATCTAACATCTGCTTGAGATTGAGAATTTTTGGCTGCCCGTCGACCAAGGCGACGCAATTGATACCAAATACCGTTTGTAATTGGGTTTGCGAATAAAGATTGTTCAAAACGACTTCGCCGGAATCACCACGTCGAATTTCGATCACCACTCGCATGCCGTCCTTGTCAGACTCATCACGTAGCTCGGTGATGCCTTCGATTTTTTTGTTCTTGACCAACTCAGCGATTTTCTCAATCAAACGCGCTTTGTTGAGCTGATAGGGCAATTCGTGGATGAGTATTCGTTCCCGACCATTACTTTGTTCAACAACTTCAGCGCGCGCGCGAACATATATGCGACCACGCCCAGTACGATAAGCTTGCACGATACCTGCACGACCATTAATGATGGCTGCGGTAGGGAAATCTGGGCCCTTAATAAAGCCCATCAACTCATCGATGGTCATGTCTGGGTTGTCTAACAGCTGCAGGCAGGCGTCGATGACCTCATTGAGGTTATGCGGCGGAATGTTTGTGGCCATGCCTACCGCTATGCCAGAACTGCCATTGACCAACAGATTCGGTACCCGGGTGGGCAATACTTCTGGCATGGTCAGGGTTTCGTCATAGTTAGCGACAAAATCTACAGTGTCTTTGTCTAGATCTGCGAGCAATTCACTGGCGATCTTGGACATACGCACTTCTGTGTAACGCATAGCTGCAGGCGGGTCTGCATCAACGGAACCGAAGTTACCCTGCCCGTCGATCAACATATAACGCAACGAAAAATCCTGCGCCATCCTCACCACGGTGTCATAGACTGCCGAATCGCCATGCGGGTGATACTTACCAATGACCTCACCGACAATCCGAGCAGATTTCACATAGGGGCGATTATAGGTGTTGTTTAGCTCGCTCATGGCGAACAAAACACGCTTATGAACAGGTTTCAGCCCATCGCGGACATCCGGCAATGCGCGGCCGACGATCACG